>NZ_JBSSCC010000003.1:0-131476 GCF_054059455.1 Thermostichus sp. MS-CIW-23
TAAACCAGCCTAGAGGTTCGTGGTTGGCTTGCCAACTGCAGGGCTACCGAAAGCCCGCCCTGTACTGCGAAGCAGTCAGGGTCGGGTAGTTTACTAAGCCAGTGAAACTCCTTTTTTGACACCACCAACAACCGCTTCCAGGTGTAGTAGGAGGCTACTCCCGTAGCTCAGCGATACTCGCCACCGGCGGGCAAGCCTAGTTCCTTCCGAAGCTCCCGCCGCAGCAGCTAAATTCTCGGCCAGGGACTGTCCACTTGTCCATTTTTAAGTCAATATAGGGGTAACATCCGGGCTTGCTTGCCCTGCGGATTCGTGGTAGCCAAACTGGCCTCCGACAGGAAAAACAAGGGCAGGCCTTGGATGTATTGGCAGGAGCTCGGCCCGCTGTAGACTGCTGTTGCGCCGAAGGGATCCCAGCCTTTCGTGCCGGCTCAGCGCAGTTCTTCTTCGCTTACTCAAGAGCAGGTGTCCCTCTTCTCAGCGATTCTCCAGAACTGTACCCATCGAGCCACTTTCACAGCGGGCTCGGCTTTTGGCCTGCGAGTTCCCGCTTTAACCCCCGTTGGGGAGCACTCTGTCGTTTAGGAGATTCTATGCCTAGTGAACCCAAAACCCGCAAGAGCCGTGAAAGCACTAACCCGCGCCCGCGCGACCGTCGTCGTGAATCGGCCAAAGGGAGCAAAGGGGCAGTTTCAGCCACCCATCTCTCCTTGCCGAAGTTAATTCAAGAGAATGCGGTGCTCCAATCTCGCAGCCAGTTGTTATTGATGTACAGTGACTTCCAAACCGAAATGCCCAACGATGGCAAAACCGGTGTGGGCACCTGGCTACAGTCTCGACTCAAGGAGCACGGCATGCCCAGCCTGCTGCGTTTTGGCCCCCGCTCCCGCCCCCAGGTTTTCCGCCGCGATGAATTTTCCGAGTGGATTACGCTGGCTCTGGCCTCTGTTAACCCCAACAGCGATATTGCCCCCCAAGAGCACCTGAGCTAGGCCGGAAGGGGAAGTTGAGCGGTAGAAGCAGAGGTTGCTGGCCCAGGGATCCCGCCACGCCCGTTGAGGGAAGAGGGTGAACTGGGCTTTTCTGTATCCGGCAATAGCAGGTCGCGGATGAGGCGAGCTGCCGAGCGTTGCAACCAGCGGGAGGCCAATTGACGGCCCAGTTGTTGAGCTTCCGGTTTGGCAGCCACCTTGGCAACAATCGGCAGAAGCTGCAGCGGCTGAAAGCTTGGGTTGCTGCTGAGGAGTTCCCACAGACGCTGCAAATGAGCCAAGCCATCTGAGCCGCCCTGGGATCCCGAGCTGGAAAAGAGCACATCCACTAGGCGCTCCCGCAGGAAAGCGCCCCGCTCAGAAAAGATAAAATCAACGGCCTTTTCCAGGGATCCCTGCAGGTCAAAATCCTCGCTGTTGACGGCGTTGCGCAGCAGGTTCTCCAGGCGGTTCCAGCGAAATTGCCCCTGGTTAAACAGCAGCTCCCGCAGAGATACGCGCAGCTCCGGGGCCGGGTCGGTGAGCAGGCGCTGAGCCACGTAGGGATAGGCCACGCTCAACACCTTAAAGTTGGGATCCAGGCCGATGGCGATCCCTTCCAGGGTGAGCAAAGAGCGGATGATCAAGGCGTAGTAGGCGGGAACTCGAAAGGGAAAGTCGTACATCACCCCCGAGAGCCGATCGGTGATGCTCTTGAAATTCAGTTCGGAGACCGATTTGCCCATCGCTTCGGCGAAGACAGCTTCCAGAGCAGGGATGATGGGAGTCAGGTCGGTATCTGGATCCAGGAACTCCAAGTCCACGTAGTCTTGGGCCAGACCGGCAAAGTCTCGGTTTACCAAATGCACAATCGCCTTGATCAGGCCGTAGCGCTGATGGGGCGCGATGGTGCTCATCATGCCGAAATCGATATAGGCCAGCCGCCCGTCGTACATGGCCAAGAGGTTGCCCGGGTGGGGATCGGCGTGGAAAAAGCCATTTTCCAAAAGCTGCTTGAGGGAGCAATTGACACCGATCTCGATCAAGTGCCGTCCATCCAGCCCCGCAGCAGCGATTTTGTCAACCTGAGTCAGCTTGATGCCATCAATCCACTCCATCGTCAGCACCTTGGTGCGGGTGTACTCCCAGTAAATTTTGGGAGCGTAGATGGAGGGGTGACGGTACAGCGCCAGGAACCGCTCGGCATTGCGGCCCTCCTGCGTGTAGTCCATTTCTTCGTAGAGGCGCCCGGCAAACTCATCGACGATGCCCACCAGGTCGCTGCGGATGCGGCGGAAAGTGCGTTTGGCCCAGGCGGCCAGGCTGCGGACAATATACATGTCGAGAGAGATGCGCCCGATCAAATCGGGCCGCTGCACCTTGACGGCGACTTTCTCCCCGCTGTGCAAGTAGGCCTGGTACACTTGCCCCAAGCTGGCGGCGGCAATCGGCTCGGGGCTGATTTCTCGAAAGATTTTGTCTACGGGTTTGCCGATTTCCGACTCGATGAGGGCAAAAGCGATGGCATTGTCAAAGGGGGGCAGCTCATCCTGCAGTTTGGCCAGTTCCTCCAGAAACAGGGGCGAAACCAGATCGGGACGGGTGGAGAGGGCTTGGCCGATTTTGATGGCTGTCGGCCCCAATTCCGTGAGGATCTCCCGTAGCCGGGCCGCATGTTTCGGGCGATTCTTCAGTTCTACTCCCCGCCAGCGATCCCAAAACACCCAGGCCAACAAGCCCAAAAAGGGGGTGATCAACTGAAACAGGCGCCGCACCACCAGATCCCAGCGCCCTCGATATTGCTTGGCCAACTGCTCTGGGTCGTAACGCAAGCTTGGCTCAGGAACCACCCCCAGATCTGCCGGAGGGATGGAGACAGCCCCAGAACCCAAGCCATCCTGCCTCGCTGCTATTGTCACTACCGGTGTTGCGCCCATAGATGCCCCAACGGATTCCGTAACACATCTTAACTTGCTGGCTCAGCCTGGCGACCCTCGGAGACAGCCACCAGCCTGCTCGATTGGGTTTGAAAAGGCGGGACGAACCTTCGGAATAAGGATCTTCAGTCTTCTCCCTGAGGAGTTGACAGCAGCCCACCTCTGGGGATCCCCGCCAAAACTAGAATGGGAAAACTGCGCTCTCTGCCTCTGTGTCTGGATCCCCCCCTCTACGGCCTGCCGAGCCGAGTGTGACCGGATTTGCAGCCCTTAAGGCGCGCCACGTGCTGTTGGCCTTCTTGGTGATCAACCTGGGGGTAGGCTTGGGAGCCATCGCCTTGGCCCAGCTGTTTCATCTCCCATCTGACGATCCTCTGCTGGCCGACTTTGTCTATTGCGCTACATTTGTCCTCACCTGTATCTGGAGCTGGCGACGGGGGCAGCAAGCCCATCTGCAGATGAGACGGCTGTGGGGCAACTGGCGGGCTGCTATTCCTTGGGGATCCCTGCTGCGGGTGGTGCCGGCTTTGGTAGTGCTCTCCATCGGCACAACTTTACTGATGATCTACCTGATATCTTGGCTTGCACCAGAGCTGGCGGAGTCGATGCTGCACTCACTGGGGGAAGAGGATAGGGAAACGGCCTGGCCGCAGATGTATCAGGGGTTGCGCTGGCTCTCGATTGGGGTGGTGGCCCCCATAACGGAGGAGTGGCTGTTTCGCGGCATCTTGCTACACCGCTGGGGCCTCAAGTGGGGCCTCTCCAGAGGTCTGCTGGCTTCTTCTGGGGTATTTGGCCTGCTGCACCCCAACCCCGTCGGGTTGACGGTGTTCGGCCTGGTGATGGGCCTGTTCTACTTGCAGACCCGCTCCCTGACCTTGCCTGTCTTGGCTCATGCCTTGAACAATCTCTTGGCTTTAGCGCTGGGATCCCTAGGAGGGGGAAGGATGGAACCAGCTGATCCAGTCGGGGCTTTCCACCTCTACTTTGGCCTGTTCTGTCTGGGGATAGCTGGGTTCATTTTGGTTCCCTTCGTCCGCTTCCATTGGCCGGAGCGTGGGGCTTGCTTGCCCTATTTCCTGAACCGCTGAGTATTGACTTCCTCACACTTTCCCTCCTGTCTGACGGACTTGTCTGACAGAAGAGCGCTGCCGTGGGATCCCCATGGGAAGTAGCGGAGGTTTGATTGATAAGGAATGCAAAGAAAACGCCAAAAACTGTCACTCGATCTCGGGAAAAAGCTGTGTGGATGGGGATATCCTGAAATAGGCAGCAACAGATTCCAGTGCAAAGTTTAGCTGTGGCTCGCTGGCCGATGGGGTAGTCGTTGGGCCGGGGGTCAGCCCAGAGGGTCAACATGGAAAGGCGGTCTTTTCTGCAAAAACTCCTCCTGGTTGCTGCCGGTCTTGGCCTATCCCCTGGCTGGTTGAGGGGCCGGGCTGAGCGATATGGGCAAGCTTTGGCGGCTGGCTCCCGCAAGCTGGCTGTTCTCATCGGTATTAACCGCTACCTTGGCGAGGGATCCGCGCTACAAGGGTGTTTGACAGATGTGGAGTTGCAGCGGGAGCTACTCCTCTATCGCTTTGGTTTTGACCCGGCAGACATTCTCACCCTTACCGATGGGGCAGCCACGCCGGCTGGGATCCAATCGGCCTTTGCAGAGCACTTGGGGGGTCAAGGTCACACGGCTGAAACGGTAGTGGTGCAGTTTAGCGGCTATGGCCAGTGGCGGCTGGGATCCGCGCCCAACTGTTGGCAGCCGGTGCTGCTGTTGTCTGGCTCTGAGGGAGTGGCAGCAATGGAGCTAGACAGCTTTTTCCGGCTTTTGGAAGGCTTGGGCACTGCCCAGATCACCACCCTTCTGGACTGTGGCTTTACCTATGTCTCGCCGTCGGTGCGAGGCAACTTGCAACTGCGTTCCCGTCCCCCAGCCGCGATCTCGGACTCCAAGGACTCCGTCCCGCTGGCGCGATCGGAGCCGCAGCGGGTTTGGCCGTCTCCGCCCAAGGGCTTGCTGATTTCGGCTACCACCCCGCAAGACTTGGCAGCAGAAGCCGCTTGGCCAGGATTCTATGCTGGGGTACTCACCTATCTGCTGACGCAGTACCTGTGGGAAACCACGCCTGCCACCCGTCTGCTGGTGGCCTTTAACCAAGTGGTTAGCCGGCGAGAGCTGGGCCTATTCGCCTGCCAACGCCCCACCTTGGAAGGCAAAGACACTGCTCGACACATCCACCCCTATTTTCTCATGCCCACACCGGCAGGGGTCAGCGGGGTAGTTCAAGAAGTGAAGGGAAATCGGGCTCAGGTGTGGTTAGGCGGGATCCCATCGGCGGCCCTGTGTGGTTTGCAGCCGGGTACTCTTTTGGTTCCCATTCCCGCCGATCCTTCCGCCTCTTCGCCGACGCCGCTGCTCATGCGTTCTCGCAGTGGGCTGTTGGCTCAGGTTCAGATGGCCAGTCCGGAAGGGCAGCTTCCCCCTGTGGGCACACCTTTGCGGGAGCAGCTGCGCGGCCTCTCCAGCACGCTCAAGCTTTTGGTTGGCCTAGAGGAGAACCTGGGCCGCATTGAAAAGGTGGATCTGACCAATGCCATTGCCGGCTACAGCTGGATGGAAACGGCCAACCCCCGCGAGCGACAGGTGGACTGTTTGTTGGGCCGCATCACCCCGGAAATGGCCACTGCTTTTAGGACTCCGTCCCGCTGGCGCGAACGGTCGGATACCCTGCTCAAGCCTCTGGAAGTGAACAGCTACAGCCTGTTCTGGCCGGGGCGAGAATTGCTCCTGAATTCTTGTGGCCCGGCAGGAGAAGCCGCAGCAATGGCCGTCCAGCGGTTAGCTCCCCGTCTTGCCCATCTGCTGGCTGCCAAACGTTTGCGCACCACTCTCAATGCTGTTTCCTCTTCCTTGGCGGTGGTGGCGGAGTTGGCTGTCAAAGGTAGAGCTGCCAATCGCGCCAGCGGGACGGAGTCCTTAGCTCCCTCGTTGGCGGCACGCCTTGTCCAGTCCGCAACTTCCGCTCCTGCTGAGGTGGGTATGCAGCGGTTTACGCGAGGGGATCCCTTGCATCTCACCCTTTGCAACAACAGCGATCAGCATCTGTTCGGCTACCTGTTGCTGATCGACCCGACCGGACAACTGCACCTGCTGGCCCCCCTGCCTCAGGACAACTTCACCACACCTCTTCGCTTGGAAGCCAAGAGCAGTTTAACTTTGCCACCCTTGCCGGAGGTCGATGGCGAGCTGCGCTCTGCTGTGAGCTCTGACTTGCTCACCTGTCATGCCCAAGGGCTGACGGAGCTGTTGTTTGTGGCCAGCACCCGCCCCTTGTCCGCCAGCTTGGAAGCCCTCAAGGCTATGGCCCGCAAACTGGGGGTAGCCCGTTCGCCGATGTTGCTCAATGGGCCGCTGGAATGGACGCAAACGCTCCTCGAGGAGTTGACTCAGCGTGCCTCTGATCGCGCCAGCGGGACGGAGTCCTTAGGGGATCCCGACTTGCGTTGGCTGGATCCCGCCCAATCCATCACCCTTTCCCTTACCTATTTGCTGGTTTAGCTCAGCAGCAGGGCAAACAAGCCACAGAGGGCAATACCATCGAAAACCCCGGCCCCGCCAATGCTGAGAATGCCTGAGCAATTGCGCCGCAACACCTCCGGCAAGTGCAGGAGATCCGCCCCGATAAGGGTACCCAAAACCCCGCCGGCAAAGGCCACCGCTGGCGCCTGATCCCCAGCCCAGAACAAAGCGGCCAAGGCTGCTGTAGCTGGGGCAATTAGAGGATTCATCTGAATGCCGATCCCGGGCACCACGTGGGAAGCATAGTAGCTGACCAAGGTTACCAGCGCCGTTACCGCCAGGATCAGCACGCTATCGGCCCGCCCAAATTGGTATAGGGCCAAGAGCACCGGGATCAGCCCCCCGCCCACGTTTAAGGCAATCACCGTCTCCTGGGAAAGCTTGGTCAAAGGGATCCCCCAGAACTGCCGCATCCACAAGCTAGCTAGGTCTTCTACCAGCGTCACCTCGCATTTCACCCGATAGAGGGGAATATTGACCGAGCTGCCCACCAGGATGGCCAGCAGCAGTAACAGCGCTCCCTCCCGCGAGAACCCCAGCTTTCCCACCGCCAGCGCCACCACATCCACTGCCAGCCCCAGCCAGAGGAAAGGCAGCAGCAACACCAGCATGAAAAACAACAGCAGCGAGACCGGCAGGTAGAACATGGCAGGGATCCCAACTTTTCTTCAGCCTATCAGGACTCGGTTCAACTTTTCTCAGCTGCGTGCCCCCTGAGAAAGTTAGGTTTGCAACTAAACTTTATTCGTTTCAGGATCTCAAAGGCCAAAAATGAGGTTGCGAATATCCCGATCGCGTTAGCGGGACGGAGTCCTTGAAATATTGCGGCCAGCCCTCCAGTCGCCAGGAGTTTTAGCCATAACGATTTGATAGCGCGGATCTCCATAAAACCGAATTTTGATGTGATTAGATTCTTCAACAGTCTCGAAGCAAAGGTCGCGCAGATACTGTTCAGTATGAATGTTCCACTTGCGGTAGTCTCTGAAGATGTAGCCCTACAGGACAGGCCGGCAGAGGTGCTGCAGATCCTGGGCTAGGCATGGCCCGCTACTACGGGAATGGGGGGATGCCTGCTGGCGAGACTCCGCCACACCAGGGATCCCAGCCCAACAGCCACTCTGGTCGCAGGGACGCCGTTCCCCAAGGCGCGGCAAACGAGCCCCAGCAGGACAGACCACAGCAAAACAACCAATACCCACAAGACTAGACCCAACAGCGGGCCCGCCAAGCCTGCTTCCAGATTGGTCAAAAACTGAAGGCCACCATCACCAACATCAAGGGCAACGAAGTTACTTTCCAGATTTCGGGCCCCGACATCAAGCTCACCCCAAGGGAACCCTCCCTCTCGGTGGAGCAAGAGGTAGAGGTGAAGGTTCTGGGCCTTAGAGAAGATAAAGGACTCCGTCCCGCTGGCGCGATCAGAGAAGATAGTAGAATCGGCAAAGTCCAGCTGCTCTGGGCGCAAAGCAAGACAGAGCTCTCGAAAAATTTGAGTTAACCGCCTATCATGCAGACCATCATCATGACTGTGGGCACCTCCTTGCTCACCAACCTTGACAAAGACCTGCAGCCGCAGCGCCCCTGGGTGGGACAAAAAACCATCGGGGATCCGGAGCAAGCGCTGGCCTGGATGAAAAGAACCGATCTGGAGCTGATCAGCGCCGATCGCGCCAGCGGGACGGAGTCCTTAACCAACACCTACTACCGCCTGGATCCCACCCCCGGCGATGCTTTGGTTCTGCTGCACTCCGCAATGGGCTGGAGTGTGCCCGGATTTTGAAGCTCTTCTTTGAAAGAGAACTGGGCCAACAACAGGTTTCTCTGGTGCCCCTTCCCGGCATCGACTACGAGCTAGAGGGATCCTCTCTGGAGCGGATGGCCGAGCTGTTGAAACAGTTGGCAGAGAGCGCCAAGGGGATCGTCACCTTTGCCGCCACCGGTGGGTTCAAAGCCCAAGCCATGATCATGGCTGTGGTGGGCAGCCAATTGGGGATCCCAGTTTGCTACATCCATGAGCAATACAAGTCTTTGGTCTACCTGCCCTACCTACAGCCGGAAGTTCAGCCCCGGATCCCTCGGGCAGGTCTTCCCGATCGCGCCAGCGGGACGGAGTCCTTTTCAGGCCGACCTCGCTCCGAAGTCATCCAGCTGCAGGTCGACAGCAGCCACCACCGTCCTCGCAGCTGGGTCAAGGTGGAAAAACTCCTGCGAGACATTCCCTGGGTGGATCTGGTCCGCTACGACCCGCACGCTTACTCTGCCCCCAAAAACAGCGTCAAAGCTGCAAACCGCAAAACAGAGGACGGCCGCCACATCTTGTGGATCCATCTCCACCAGAGCCAGGACACCCACCTTGCTGTCAGGGTAGAGACCACCGGTTACACCCCTGAGCACCTGGAGCAGGCCGCCGCTGAGTTGCGGGAGCGCTTGGGTCGTCTGGTGTGAGTTCCCCCCAGGGAAGGAACAGGCCAAGATCCACCCCCGGCCTTTCGCGAGGTGAGCGCGGGGCATTTTGTGGCTTGTCACCTGGTGCCCTAGGTAGCCCTCAAGGGATCCCGGCCACGCCGGTTTGGCGGGCAGCCTGGATTACCGCAGCGGCCACCTGAGGAACCACCCGCCCGTCGAAGACCGAGGGGATGATCCACTGGGGATCCAACTCTTCGGCAGGGATCAAGGCAGCAATGGCTTGAGCGGCAGCCAGGCACATCTCGGTGTTGATCTGCTTGGCGCGGCAGTCGAGGGCGCCGCGAAACACGCCCGGAAAGGCCAGCACGTTGTTGATTTGGTTGGGGTAGTCGCTGCGGCCCGTGGCCATCACTGCCACCCGATTGCCCACCAGCTCCGGCTGGATCTCGGGCACCGGGTTGGCCAGGGCAAAGACGATGGGATCCGGTGCCATTTTTTCTACCATCTCCACTGTCAGGGCATTGGCCACGCTCACCCCAATAAACACATCCGCTCCCACCAAGGCTTCCGCCAGGGATCCCTTCTCCTCGACGGCAATGGCCGCCTTCTCGGGGGTGAGATCGGAACGGGAGCGGCTGAGGATCCCTTGGCGGTCGCAGACCGGGATGTGGGCTGCCCCGGCCCGCCGCAGCAGTTGCGTCACGGCAATGCCGGCTGCCCCGGCCCCGTTGAGGACAATGCGCACCTCGTCTAGGCTCTTTTTCACCACTTTCAGGGCATTCAGCAGCGCCGCCAGCACCACAATGGCGGTGCCGTGCTGATCGTCGTGAAACACCGGCAGGTTGAGGCGGGCCTTGAGCTGAGACTCAATGGCAAAGCAGCGAGGGGCGCTGATGTCTTCCAGGTTAAAGCCGCCAAATCCCGGCGCCAGGCGCACCACCGTCTCTACAATTTCCCCCACCTCCTGAGTGGCCAGGCACAGAGGAAAGGCATCGATATCGGCAAAGCGCTTGAACAGCGCCGCCTTCCCCTCCATCACCGGCAAAGCTGCCTCCGGGCCGACATTCCCCAAGCCCAGCACCGCACTGCCATCGGTTACAATGCCTACACTGTTGCCCTTGATGGTGTACTCATAGACCGCGGCGGGGTTGGCAGCAATTTCCAGAGAAACCCGCCCTACCCCCGGCGTGTAGGCCATGGCCAGATCGGCGGCGCTCTCCAGGGGGCTTTTGGCCACCACTTGCAGTTTTCCCCCTCGATGCAGCTCAAAGGTGCGATCTACCACCCGCTCCACCTTCACATTGGCCAAGGAGGCAACGGCGGCGTAAATTTGCTGAGCATGCTCGCTGCTGACGGCATCTACACAGATTTCTCGCACCGTTTCTGCTGCCGATTGGTGGATGAGATCGATCTGGCTGAGGCTGCCTCCCACTTCCGCAATGGCCTGGGTGACGCGGGCTAGGGCTCCCGGCTGGTTGAGCAGGCGAATGCGCAGGGCAATGCTATAGCTAGAGCTGGGGGTAAGTTTTGTCATAGCTCCCTATGGTAGACGAAAAATCCGCTTCCGACCTGCACACCCTGGCCAACTGGCTGGAGGGCTACTACAGCAACCGCACCCAGGCGATGGCAGAGCCGGTGTGGTTTGTGCCGGTCAGCCTTTGGTACGTGCGCCTTCCCCACCTGTTCTCGGAGGGGATCGGCTTTTTTACCGAGCAATTTAACCAGCACACGCCGGGCCAGTTTTATCGCAGCCGGGTGCTCCAGGTATTGGGGGATCCCTTGCGGATCGAGAACTACAAATTGCGGGATCAAGCAGCTTGGGCAGGTGCCTCTCAGGATCCGCAGCGCTTGGCGCAGCTCTCCTTGGCCGACCTGGAGCATTTGCCCGGTTGTCGCATTTTGGTGGAAAAGCGCCCAGACTGCTACCACGGCGAAATGCTGCCAGGTGGAGAATGTCGTCTGAACCCCGGGGATAGCACCTATATCCACATCGAGTTCGACCTCACCCCCAGCGAATTCATCACCTGGGATCGGGGCTTTGACGCCGCCACTGGCCAACAAACCTGGGGATCCCGCGCCGGACCCTACCGTTACCGAAAAGGGATCCCACCGGCCTCTTCCCCTCGCCCTTGGGGAGAGAGGGACAGGGGGTGAGGGCCAGAAAACAGTCAGGGGAACAAAAAAGGCAACAGATCTCGAAATCCTTTGCGCAGCCTGAGCAAAAAGATCAGCCGTTCCACCTCGGGGGAGACGGATCCGGTTTCGGGCCGAGCTGCCAAGGCTTCCTGGAGTTCCAGAGCCTCGGCGGCGGCGAGGGGCTGATTATCGACCGGAGAGCGAGCCCGCAAGTCGGGCTGGGCCCGCAACACCTCTTCCGGGATCTCATCGGCAGGGGGCAGTGCCCAAGCTTCCGGCCAAAGCAGCAGCAGACCCGCGCAGCAGCCCAGTCCTGCACTCCAGAGCCGTTGGCCCATCCGACCGGTTCTCCTAGCGTTGTCCACTGAACTCCACCCCTTGAAGGGATCCCTCCCAACCTTTCCCAACCCCTCGACCTGTTGCTGGGGGAAAGGGGGGGATCCCTTTAGCTGGCCATGGCTTCCGAGCGCTCTTGGATCACCCGATCCACGATGCCGTAAGCCTGAGCTTCCGTGGCCGAGAGGTAAAAGTCTCGCTCCACATCCCGCTCGATTTTCTCCAGCGGTTGGCCGGTGGTTTGCGCCAAGATCTCGTTCATGCGTCGTTTGACTCGCAGAGTTTCGCGGGCGCGAATTTCAATGTCGCTGGCTTGGCCTTGGATCGTGCCCAGCGAAGGCTGGTGCAGCATGATGCGGGAGTGGGGCAGGGCAAACCGTTTTCCCTTAGTGCCAGCAGCCAACAAAAAGGCTCCCATTGAAGCTGCTTGGCCCACGCAAACCGTAACGATATCTGGCTTGATGTGGTTCATGGTGTCGTAGATGGCCATGCCCGCCGTCACAGAGCCACCGGGAGAATTGATGTACATCACAATGTCCTTTTGCGGATCCTGCGAGTTGAGGTAGAGCATCACCCCCACGATGGTATTGGCCAAGCTATCGTCAATGGGCTCGCCGATAAACAAAATCCGCTCTTGGTACAGGCGATCGTCAAGGCTAATCCACTGGCTATAGGGCTCGCCGGGCAAACGGTAGGGAACCCGAGGCACTCCAATCGGCATAAGTTTCTCCTGGCAAAGTATGAAACACAGAACGACGCGCTTGTAAGATATCTTCCGCGCTCAAATCCAGCTGGGGCAAAACCGAGGAAACAATGCGTCCAGATCCAGTTTTGACCTCGCCTTCGTATTCTCCGCCAACCCAGCGCACCGCGGAAACGGACTGCTTGGCTGGATCCACTGGGATCCCACGGGCAGCGTAATCTTTGCGCTTGTCTTGATAATCGTGTTTTTCATTGTCTACTCCGGGGGAAACGACTTCCACCACCAACAGCGGCAGGGGCATGTGCAGGCAAGGATTCCGCAACCGTTTCCCAGCAAGCTCACATAGCGGGATGCAAAGCCATCACCTCTGGATTGCGCAACCGAGCCTTGGCTGCGGGCACTTCGACCTCAACTTGGCCCAAGCTCAGGCGTTGGATGGGCAAAAACTTGGGCAATTCCGCAACCAGAAACAGCTCAATGAGGGTGTTCATACGCTCCTCGGCTTCCCGAATGGACCCGTCTTCAGGTTCAACCCGTCCTTCATAAAGCCCGTCCGTGAGGTGGAGGTACTCCTCCGCCGTTAAAGGCTGTAGGGGAACTTGAACCATGGACGGATCCCTCTGCTTTAGTTTTTGGCTGCTGCCAACTTCGGCACGCCTTTGGAACTGGTCAGCACCTGATCGATGAGGCCGTAGGCTTTGGCTTCCTCTGGTGTCATGAAAAATAGCCGCTCCGTGTCCTTCTTGATGCGCTCCATAGGCTGGCCCGTGCTGCGGGACAGTTGCTCCAGCATCATGTTGCGCAAAGTCAGAATCTCGCGGGTGCGAATTTCGATGTCGCTGGCCTGTCCACGGGTGCCCCCATAGGGCTGGTGGAGCACGATCGTGGCATTGGGCAGACTGGCCCGAAATCCTTTGGCTCCTGCTGCCAATAACATGGCCGCCATCCCAATGGCATTGCCGATGCAGATAGTATGCACAGGCGGCTTGATGTAGTTCATGGTGTCCAGAATGGCAAAGGCCGCTGTGTCGTAGTTATAGGTGCCCGTCGAGTTGATGTACATCTTGATCGGCTTTTCCCGATCCTCGTACTGCAAATACAGCAGTTGCTCGATGATCAGCTTGGTGACGTTGGCATTCGACTCCTCTGCAAGGGGCAAGCCCAGGTAGACAATGCGCTCCTGCAGCAGCAGCGAAGCCAAATCTGGGGGTGGGGTACGAACCGGAGCGCCGCCATAGTAGTAGTAGGTCGATTGCACCATGCCAGAGATCTCCTACGCCTGGGTCTGTTCAACTGAAAAACACCAGAAAAACAACACTTGAGAACCACAAGGGATCCGCAGCATCCCAACGGATCCCTTGCAGTCTGAGGACCTCTCAAAGCCAGCTTTACTCCGCCCCTTGAGGCAAGAGAACCCGCTCCGGCTCCGTGACCAACACCTTGGGCTTGCGCTCCTCATCCACATCGATGAGCACCTCCGATCCCTCCCGGACATGCCCAGTCAGGATCTCTTCCGCCAGGATGTCTTCCAGCAGGCGTTGGATGGCGCGGCGCAGCGGGCGTGCCCCGTAGCTGGGGTTATACCCCTCCTCCACCACCAAGTCTTTGAAGCGGTCGCTGACCGTAAGGCGGATTTTCTTCTCCGTCATGCGGTCAAACACTTCCTTGAGCAGGATGTCGGCAATCTGCTTCACCTCATCCTTGGTCAGTTGCCGGAAGACGATGATCTCGTCCACGCGGTTGAGGAACTCCGGACGGAAGTACTGCTTCAGCTCCTCGTTCACCAGGTTGCGGATGCGGTTGTAGTTGGCATCCTCGTCGTTGGTGTTGAACTCGAAGCCGAGGCTGCCGCCGCCCTTCTCGATGACCTTCGAGCCGATGTTAGAGGTCATCACGATCAGGGTGTTCTTGAAGTCCACCGTGCGGCCTTTGGCATCGGTCAGGCGGCCATCCTCCAGGATTTGCAGCAATAGGTTAAACACATCCGGGTGCGCCTTCTCGATCTCATCGAAAAGCACCACCGTGTAGGGGCGGCGCCGCACCGCTTCTGTGAGCTGACCCCCCTCGTTGTAGCCCACATAGCCCGGCGGGGATCCGATCAGCTTGCTGACCGTGTGCCGCTCCATGTATTCCGACATGTCGAGGCGGATCATGGCCGACTCGGAGCCGAAGAAGTAGGCTGCCAAAGCCTTGGTCAGCTCGGTTTTGCCCACCCCTGTTGGGCCGGAGAAGATGAAGCTGGCGATGGGGCGGTTGGGATTTTTCAGCCCCACCCGAGCGCGGCGGATGGCCCGGGAGATGGCCCGCACCGCTTCGTCTTGGCCGATGATGCGCTGGTGCAGGGTTTCTTCCATGTTCAGCAGCTTCACTGACTCGCTCTCGGTCAGCTTGGCCACCGGCACCCCCGTCCAGGCGCTGACCACTTGGGCCACGTCCTCTTCGGTTACCTCAGGCATTTCGCTGCGGCTGCTCTCCTCGGCTTTTTTGGCAGCGGCAATGGCGCGGATCTGCTGCTTGATCTCCATCTCCCGATCCCGCAGCTCACCAGCCTTGTCGAAGTTCTGGGCCCGCACCGCAGCGTCTTTCTCCTTGAGCACTCGCCGCAACTCTTGATCCAGCTCCCGAGCCGCCGGGGGCAGTTGAGAGTTGATCAGGCGCACCCGCGAAGCAGCCTCGTCGATCAAATCGATGGCCTTATCTGGCAAGAACCGGTCGGAGATGTACTGGTCGGCCAGCTTGGCTGCCGCATCCAAGGCGGCATCGGAGATCTTCAGCTTGTGGTGCTGCTCGTAGCGCTCCCGCAAGCCAAACAGGATCTCGATGGTCTCGGAGACCGTCGGCTCGCCCACCATGATGGGCTGGAAGCGGCGCTCCAGAGCAGCATCCCGCTCGATGTGCTTGCGGTACTCATCCAGGGTGGTGGCGCCGATGCACTGCAGCTCGCCGCGGGCCAAAGCAGGCTTGAGGATGTTGGCGGCATCAATCGCCCCTTCCGCAGCCCCGGCCCCGATCAGGGTATGTACCTCGTCGATGACCAGGATGATGTTGCCGGCATTGCGGATCTCATCCATGATTTTCTTGAGGCGCTCTTCAAACTCGCCGCGGTACTTGGTGCCGGCCACCAGCAAGCCAATATCCAGGCTGATCACCCGCTTGTCGGCCAAAATATCGGGCACATCCCCCTGCACGATGCGCTGGGCCAAGCCTTCGGCGATGGCGGTTTTGCCTACCCCCGGCTCGCCAATGAGGACGGGGTTGTTCTTGGTGCGGCGGCCCAGGATCTGGATCACCCGCTCGATCTCCCGCGTCCGACCGACCACCGGATCCAGCTTGCCCTCCTGGGCCAGTTGGGTGAGGTTGGAGCCGAATTCGTCCAGGGTGGGCGTTTTGGTGCGGCTGGAGGATCCCCCCCCCGCCGTCACTTCGGCGGTCTCGCCCAACATGCGGATCACCTGGGTGCGCACCTTGGAGAGATCCACCCCCAGGTTTTCCAAAACGCGGGCTGCCACCCCTTCCCCTTCTCGGATTAGGCCCAGGAGCAGGTGCTCAGTGCCGATGTAGTTGTGGCCGAGCTGGCGGGCCTCTTCTAGGGAGAGTTCCAGCACTCGCTTGGCGCGGGGAGTGAAAGGGATCTCGACGGCCACAAAACCGGATCCCCGACCGATAATTTTCTCGACTTCAATGCGGGCGTCCTTCAAGTTCACTCCCATGGACTTGAGAACTTTGGCGGCGACCCCAGTGCCCTCGCCGATTAACCCCAACAAAATTTGCTCGGTGCCAACGAAATTGTGACCTAACCGTCTGGCTTCTTCTTGGGCCAGCATGATCACCTTGATGGCTTTTTCTGTAAAGCGTTCAAACATGATCCTCGGGCTCCCTACGCCTGCATCAAGGCGGACTTGATAGGGGTAATCCTAGCACAAGTTCTGGCGAAACCAAGGGACGGTAAATACCCCAGACGGAAGCTGTCTGGGGCCAAAACGCGCCTGGAGAGATTTGAACTCCCGACACCGTGGTCCGTAGCCACGTGCTCTAGTCCACTGAGCTACAGGCGCAAAAGGGGCGGGCCAACCACGGTTGACTGTCTGTCCATACTATCTGTCCATAGTTACTCAGATACTATCCAGTACTATCCAGAGACAGAGATGGACATCTATCAATGTGGCTTAGGCATTCTAGCACAAGAGCGTTTTTTGGAAAGTCCAACGGGGGTGTAGATATCCGCCAGCGTTAACATTGCCCTTGCCAAGGTTGCCGGACTTCTCCCCCCACTTCGAGGCCGGCTTGGGGGCTGGTGGTCTTGATCACCGGCGTCCAGACTTGGCCGTTGCGCTGCCAAAGCTGCAGGTGCAGATGCCCTGATAGGGTATCCCGACAGTTGCGCTGCATCCCTTCTGGGCCAGGGGCGAATACAGTTTGGCCAGGCCGCCGCGTGTGCCCTTCCAGCTGAATACACCAGAGGGCACTTTCTCCCCAGATTCGCCAGGATCCCCAGGGATCCACTTGCCAAGTCAGATGAGCTTGCCCAGGCCGCCATTCCAAAAAGGGCTGGGATCCCCATCCATGCAGGCTGATCAGGGCCACTTCTTCGGGGCGGGTGAGCACCTGCCGCTCAGCTCCGGCACAGGTGAGGCTAAGGCCGGGATGCTGGGGAAAGGCGTTGCACTGGATCCAAAACCAGCGGCGAGGAAAGCTTTGGCCCCAATTTTTTTCGGCGTAGGCGGGAGCCTGCTGAAATGCATAGCGCCTGCCTCTCCACTCCACCCAGCCGGTGGCCAAGCCATGGCTCATGAGGATCTGCCAGCCCGGCTCAAAGATGGGCAGATAAGACCAGGCTCCCATGGTGGCTCGGGGTGGGATCCCATAGGCAAAACGAGGTTGAATGCGGTAAAGCCAGCGAATAGGCTCAGAGCCCAAGGGATCCGGCAAAATCCCCTGATTGAGGTGGGCGGTGTATTGGTAGCCACTGGCGGTGCGCTGGAAGAAGGTGAAGGGATCCTGAAGGCCGCGACAGCCGGGGCCTGGGATCCCTGAGTGCCCCAAGGCCAGATGGGTTGAGCTGGCCCAAAAGCGGCGGGGATTGGGGAAGGTGCGCCAATGCAGCTCCTCCTCCGGCCCCAACACCTGAGCCATGCCCCCACGCTTGGGATCGATGGCGTACATGAAGGCAAAGCTGATGGGCGGATCCCCGGGCAAGGTGACGCGGCTGTACCAGCCCTCAAAAAACCGCTCTGTGCAGCCATCCCAGTGATAGCCGGCATGGGGCAGGGATCCCCAATCTGTTGAGTTGTTTTGCCCAGAGCAAGCCGTCGTTGGAGGAAACGCCATTGAGACCTAAGCCATCGCAACAATGATAAACGGAAGTCTATGCTTACCAAAATAATAATTGTATTGTTTCTATATTTATTCGCCCTTAGGATATCAACCAAGCTGAGATTTAAGGATTTCTTGAGATTTCACGAAGGAAATCCATGGGTCAGGCGACTTGAACCGGAAAGCTTCCATCTTGCCTTCACATATCCTTTCGATGAGGTGAGCATGACGTCACGTCGTAACTTTTTGCTGTCCGCGGGTGCGGCCACCGTGGGTGGACTCGTGAGTGGCAGCTTAGCACGGGCCAGCACAGGCTACTGGGTTGCCCAGGCCAGCGGCCCAGAAACCCCCAATCTCAGGTTAGGCTTTATACCGATTGTGGAGTCTGCCCCCCTGATCATCGCCAAGGAAAAGGGCTTTTTCGACAAGCATGGCATGACCGGTGTAGAGGTTTTGAAGCAGGCCAGTTGGCCGGCAGCCCGTGACAACGTGGTCATCGGCTCAGCGGGTGGGGGAATCGACGGTGGCCAGTGGCAGATGCCGATGCCTCACATGATCCACATTGGCGCCATCACCAACAATCGGCCGGTGCGCATGGCAGTTCTGTGTCAGTTGATCACCCAAGGCAACGGGATTGCCATTGCCGGAATGCATGCTGGCAAGGGTTTGGGGCTAGATGTTTCTGGAGCTGCAGACTACATCAAAAATTTCAAAAATTTCAGCGCCAGCAACGGACGCAAATTCAAGGCCGCTCATACCTTCCCCAACGTCAATCAAGATTTTTGGATCCGTTACTGGTTTGCTGCTGGGGGGGTAGATCCGGATCAAGACATCGACCTGTTGGCGGTTCCCTCTGCCGAAACGGTGCAGGGAATGCGCATTGGCACCATGGATGCTTTTAGCACCGGGGATCCCTGGCCCTACCGGATTGTGGCTGATGGGATCGGGTTTATGGCGGCCCTTACCCAACAGATTTGGCCCTTTCACCCCGAAGAATACTTGGCCATTCGCGCCGACTGGGTAGAACAAAACCCCAGGGCCACACAAGCCACTTTGATGGCGGTGATGGAAGCGCAGCAATGGTGCGACGATCCGGCCAACCGAGAAGAACTGACACGCATTCTCTCAAGGCGTGCCTACCTGAATGTGCCGGTTGAAGTTCTCACCCCTCCCTTTCAAGGCAACTACGAATTGGGAGACGGCAAGCCAGCTGTTCAAGATTTCAATGCCGGGCCCTTGTACTGGGAAGATGGCCGGGGCAGCGTCTCTTACCCCTATAAGAGCCATGACCTTTGGTTCCTGACGGAATCCCTGCGTTGGGGCTTTCACGCTCGCTTCCTTCCCGATCTGGATACTGCCCGTCGTCTGGTGGATGAAGTGAACCGTGAAGATCTCTGGCGTGAGGCCGCCAAGGCACTGGGGGTGAAGAACATCCCCAACAACACCTCGCGGGGAACAGAGCGTTTCTTTGACGGTGTGGTGTTTGACCCACAGAATCCGCAGGCTTACCTGAACGGCCTGAAAATCAAAAGGGTCTAATAGCAACCCCGGCCAACACAGACGCATCTCTTGCACAACAGGGATCCTGCCTACCTGTGGGATCCCACGAGGTCGAAAAAAGCGGTGCCGAGCTTTCTGCCCAAACGATGGAAAGTTGATGGATGCTATGAGCCTCGCACTTTTTGAATAACTTTAAATGCCATGTTGAGGATCGGCTATGTTGGCTCTACTTCACGTTCCGCGCGAACTCTTCAGGGATCCTCCTTTTGAGAGGCCGGCCCAGCCCCGCTGGGACAAGCTCATCCTTTCAATAGCCGTAGGAATCCTGAGTTTTCTGATTGTCGTGAGAGTTTTGTTGAGTTTGCAATCCCTGTGTTTGCCCATCCAACGAAAAGGCAAGGCCAATCCCAGTTCATGCTCTGTTTCCAACACGTTGTAGAACCCTGCGGCTGGAATGTTCTGAGAGCGCGACAACAGAGAACCTTGTAAAACCCTATCCTCCTCTAGGAGCTATGACGACAACACTTTCTTCTCCGGCAAAATCTGCAACGGCGAAGCTCGATTTGGCGAAGTACCGAGATCAGATTCTCCCCCCTGTGGTGGGTATTGTTGGATTTCTGCTCATCTGGCAGCTCTTGGCCAGTGCCAACCTTATTCGGCTGCCGGGGCCCTGGGATGTGTGGATGGACGAGCGCAGCCGATATCTGATCCTGCATCCTTTGTATCGCAACAGCGACCTCGACCAAGGGCTGCTGCGCCAAACCTTGGCCAGCCTACAAAGGGTGGCCATCGGCTATTGCAGTGCCGCTTTGGTGGGCATCACGTTGGGCATTTTGGTGGGAAGCAGTGTGTGGATCAACCGAGCTTTGGATCCCATTTTCCAATTTTTGCGCATGGTAGCTCCCTTGGCTTGGGTGCCCATATCTTTGGCTGCTTTGCAACGCAATGAGCCGGCTGCCCTGTTCGTTATTTTTATTACCTCAATTTGGCCCATTCTCATCAACACGGCTGTGGGGGTGAGACAGATCCCGGAAGACTACATCAACGTCTCCAAAGTGCTCAAGCTCTCCAAAGTGGACTTCTTTTTTAAGGTGTTGCTGCCCTCAGCCCTGCCCTACATGTTCACAGGTCTGCGCATTGGTATTGGCCTATCTTGGCTGGCCATTATTGCCGCAGAGATTGTGATGTCGGGTGTGCCGGGGATCGGCTTTTTCATCTGGGATGCCTACCAGCAGAACTACGTTACGGAGATCATCGTTGCCGTCATCTACATCGGAGCGGTGGGATTGCTTTTGGATCGCCTGATGTCTGTTTTGCAAAACAAGATAGCCAACCAATGATGTGTTGGATGTGTTGTCAGTATGTGGTTGGTTTGAGGCTAGACGGGTGATAGGTTGGGAGGTTTTCTGTGTCTGTATTGGTCAGTGTGGAGCAGGTGGAAAAATCTTTTGCTCTGCCCGGAGGGCAGGAATACCTTGCTCTGAAAGGGATCGATCTGCAAATCCATCGAGGGGAGTTTGTCTCCTTAATCGGCCACTCCGGCTGTGGCAAATCCACCCTATTGAACATGGTGGCGGGGCTGTCTTTGCCTACGGGGGGGATCGTGGCTTTGGATGGGCATACCATCACCGCTCCCGGCCCCGATCGCATGGTGGTGTTTCAGCATTACTCGCTTTTGCCTTGGCTAACGGTTCGGCAAAACATTGCGCTAGCGGTGAATGCCGTTCTTAAAAACCATTCTCCGGCGGAGCGTCAGCAGATCGTAGAAGAGCACATCGATCTGGTGGGTTTGCGCCATGCCGCAGATAAGCCCCCAGCCCAATTGTCCGGGGGGATGAAGCAGCGGGTGGCCATTGCCCGTGCCCTGGCTTTGCGGCCCAAAGTGTTGTTGTTGGATGAGCCATTTGGCGCTTTGGATGCGCTCACGCGCGGGAACTTGCAAGAGCAGTTAATGCGCATCTGTGAAGAACATCAGATGACCACCCTCATGGTCACCCACGATGTGGACGAAGCGGTTCTTCTGTCAGATCGTGTGGTCATGCTCACCAATGGGCCGGGATCCCGAATTGGGAACATTTTAACCATTGACATTCCTCGGCCCCGCCGTCGGCTGGAGGTGGTCAACCATCCCAGCTACTACAGCTACCGCAGCGAGATCATCTACTTTTTGAACCAACAAAAACGCATCAAGCAATGGCGTGCTCGCCGCAGCACTGTGGTGGCCAGGCATGGCTTGGAAAAGATCAACTTGGAGATCGGCTTTGTGCCCCTCACTGCCTGTGCTCCCTTGGCTGTAGCTAAAGAAAAAGGGTTTTTTGCCAAACACGGCTTGGAAGAAGTGAATTTGGTGCGGGAAACCAGTTGGCGAGGGATCCAAGACGGCATTCAGGGAGGTTATCTGGATGCGGCCCAAATGCCCGCCGGTATGCCGGTGTGGATGTCCTTGGGTGGAGGGGATAACCCGCCTCAGCCGGTGGTTACGGCCCTCACCTTGACCCGCAACGGCAATGCTATCACCTTGCACAAGCGGTTCTATGAGCAAGGGATCCACACCCTCAGCCAGTTGAAGGCTTACATCCTGGATAGTCCCAGCCGTCGGCTCACCTTTGGAGTGGTGCATCCCAGCTCTATGCACAATTTGCTGTTGCGCTACTGGCTGGCAGCCGGCGGGATCCACCCGGATCATGACGTGGTACTGAAAACGCTGCCTCCGGCCCAGATGGTGGCCAACCTAACAGCCGGCAACATCGATGGGTACTGTGTGGGAGAGCCCTGGAATTTGCGGGCAGCCTTAGAGGGCAGTGGCTTTACGGTGGCTACAGATCTGGAGATTTGGCTGGGCCATCCCGGCAAAGTGTTGGGGGTGCGAGAAGATTGGGCCAGAGCCTACCCCAACACCCACATTGCCTTGGTGAAAGCGCTGTTGGAAGCCTGCCGCTACTGTGAAGACCCGGCCCATCACGACGAGATTCGCGAGCTGCTCAGCCGCCGCGCCTACCTGAGCACCGACCCATCCTACATTCATCTGGGGGATCCCCAGCGTCTGATCTGTGACTTGGACAGGCCGATGCGGGAATATGCCCACCACCGCTTCTTTCTGGGAGCCGGCAACCGTCCCAGCCGCACCGAGCATCTGTGGATGATGACCCAAATGGCCCGCTGGGGGGATCTGCCCTTCCCTCGCAACTGGGTGGAGATTGTAGAGCGGGTGTGTCAGGTGGGGGTATTCAGTACGGCAGCCCGCGAGCTGGGACTGGATGTCTCCTACCAAAGGCAGCCCATTCAGTTGTTCGATGGGATCCCCTTTAATGGTGAGGATCCCCTGGCCTACCTCAACAGTTTGGCGATTAAGCACGATATTTATGTAGCCGAGGTTGCCTTAGATCGTCGTCCTGTGTTGCTCTAGATACCCACTTGGGCGCCCTTGCAAAAGCACATTCCCCGTTGTGAGAAAATCATGAGTTGGAGCACCCTACGATGACTGCCCTCTTGACAACCTCTACCCCAGCGAACGTAGCCGCAGAACCCTACCTAAGCCTTGAGAATGTCAGCAAGACCTACTCAACTCCCAAGGGGGATTATCCCGTCTTGCGAGATATCAACCTCAGTGTGAACGAGGGAGAGTTTGTCTGCTTGGTTGGGCATTCCGGCTGTGGCAAAACCACCCTGCTGAATATGGTTTCCGGATTTGCCCAGCCCACCAGTGGCTCGGTGAAGCTGAAAGGGCAGCCGATTACAGCTCCTGGCCCGGAGCGCATGGTAGTGTTTCAAGGGTATGCCCTGTTGCCTTGGCTCACGGTTTATGAAAATGTTTATTTGGCCGTTCGGTCGGTATTTCCCCAAAAGAGCCAGTCGGAAAAGCATCGAATTGTGGAAGAACATTTGGATTTGGTGGGGCTGGGGGAAGCCGCTCAGAAATATCCCTCGCAAATTTCGGGAGGGATGAAACAGCGGGTAGCCATTGCTCGTGCGTTGGCCATCCGTCCAGAAGTGCTGATTTTGGATGAACCCTTCGGGGCCTTGGATGCCATTACCAAAGAGGAGCTTCAAGAGGAGCTGTTGCGCATTTGGGATGAACATCGCTGCACGGTTTTGATGATTACCCACGACATTGATGAGGCGCTGTTTTTGGCCGACCGCCTGGTGCTGATGACCAATGGCCCTGCAGCCACCATCGGGCAGATCGTGACCATCCCCTTCCCGCGCCCTCGGGATCGCGAGCGGATTCTTGAAGATCCGCAGTACTACCGCCTGCGCAACTTGGTTCTCAGCTATCTCTACGGCCATGAAGCCAACCCAGAGGCGGCTTGCCGGTAAATCCAACCTGGAGCAGTTGACGGAGCGAGAGGGCGACAAGGCAACCCAAAACCCAAAAACCACACACCTTGGCCATCAGGTGCAGCCCCTGGTCAGGCGATCCGCAAACCTCTCTTGGAACTCGCACACAACGCCGTGCAACCGCTCGTCCAAAACGGCCAGCGTCCGGGATGCGATATATGCTGACCCGCCCCTCCAATTCTGAACCTGCAGCTCTAGTGAATGAGGCGGCGCACCGCCCGCAGCAGCTCCGCGGGGGGAGGAGAGTTGGGATCCCAGCGAATTTCCAACTCAGGTGAGTCTTTGAGCACTTGAGGAGGGCCGGGCGAGGTGTGCAGGATGGCCACACAGCGCAAATTGCCCCGGTCTCGACAAAACTCGTGCCAGAGAGGGATAGCCTCGGGATCCCGGCTGACCACCAGGTAGTGGGAGCAGGCTTCCAGGATCGGCTGCTTTTGCGGATCCACCTTGCCGCCCACATCCACAATCACCAAACTCTTTTGCCGGCGCAAAGCCAGAATGGCCTGGGCATGGAAGCTGAAAAATTCGGGGGTAAAAGAGCCCCGGTACTGGTGCTTGAGGATCTTCGCCTCTTCTGGTGGCAAGTCTAAAGTCCAATTGCCTTCCCCATCCCAATGGGCCCGTTGCAGATAAATATCGGGATGCTCCGGCAGCAGAGCTTCGAAGAGGGCGCGAGCAAGACGGCTTTTGCCACTGTCGGGGGGGCCCACCACCATCACCGCCGCTGCCAATTCTGTTCGCGTCAGCGGGCCGTAGGCCTTGCCCGGCCTTCCCTGCACCCAGGGGATGACCTGGCCCACCCGCACTTCGGGGGTATGGCTGGAGACCACCACCGCGCCCAAGCGTGGGTCATAACAGGCCACCCAACGGGTGAAGTGGCACTCATGCACCAGCCAGCCATACAGCCAAATGGGGGCCCGCCCCGTCAGAACCACCCCCAGCTGGGCATTGATCCCGGCAGGCAGCTGAAGCTGAGCCAAATCCTCTGGAAAAACCAGGCGATCCGGTCGGGTCAGCTCAATTTCGATGACCTGAAAAGACGGTTCCGAAGAATGGGATCTTCGAGGGTCCAAGGACTCCGTCCCGCTGGCGCGAGCGGCCAGACAGCCGGAAAGCAAATGCAGTGCCACAGCAGCCATGGGCAGATTTGACGAGACAGGTTGACTTCAGTATGGAAGAGATTGGAAGTGGGGGATTCCAAATCGTGGCAGAGTGGTCAGGCTCTCGTTTGCGCCTTACTTCAAAAAAATCCCTGGCCTGGAGTGCCATCAACTGGTTGACCTAAGAACCGAGGGAACTGTCGGATGAGCGGATTTGAGCTGCCTTTGACGGTAGAGGTGTTGCGCTGGCTGGCCGGCGGGCAGTTGGCGGAGCGCCTGGAGCGGGCCGTGCGCCTGTGGGTGTTGCTCGATTGCTTGTATGGCGAGGAGGGATGGCGGGATCTGCCGGAAACGTTTGGCTATACCCACATTCGGGATCGCTTGCTCTCGCCGTGGCATCCCAAGCAGGATCTGGCACAAGGGATCCCTTCACCCTGTCCTGATGTTGACTGCATTTGCTGGAAACCCTTGAGGTTTTGGCTGAAGGATGCCAACCTATTGGCCGCCTTAAAAGCAGAAGTTCCGGATCTGGAAACGCTGCTATCTGCTCAACCCTTTCACAAGACCCATCGCACACTGCGCAAAGAGCTGGATTACCTGGCTGCCCGGGGTTGGCTGCAACAAATTCAGGCCAACTCTAGGCGGAGAGATAATTTTCGCTGCCGTGCGCCGGGGGATCGTCCCCAACTGCCCGTATCTTCATCGGCTTTGACCTTATCGGGCCATCAACTGGAACAGATCTATCACATCCTCAGCGATGTGGCCTTTGTACATCCAGATGTGCAGGTTTTGCTGGATGAAATCTGGGCCAATCAAAGGACTCCGTCCCGCTGGCGCGATCAGCACTCGCAGCGGCGGCTGTTTGTGTGGTTTGAGTACATCCTCTCGGACGAACAGCAAGAACGGGTGGACGAATATCAAAACCAGCTGGAAGCCTTTTGGGCCAACCCAGAAGCGGGGGTGATCGGTTTTGACTACGCCACCCGCCAACATGGGATCCGACACGTTCTCACTTACCCAGTCTGTTTGTTCTATGCCCGCCGCGCCAAGTATTTGGCAGCCTTTGGCCAGCTTCCCACCCCCGAAGGATCCCTGGGCTGGCACAATTTTCGGCTGGATCGGATCCAGTCTAAGCGCTTGGCGGTGATCCCCTGGGGCGATCCTTCTATCCCGGCAGAGCTGGCAACCCGCAAACGGCAAAAGAAGCTGCCCAGCCCAGAGGAAGTCCAAGCAGCATGGGAAGAAGCCTGGGGATCCGATTTTTACCTGCCCAAGGCATTGTTGATCCTTCGATTTTCCCCGGAGTTTGCCCGTCGCTATGTGGAAAGCACAGTGCGACATCCCACCTTCCAGCCCATTGCCTACAAGCGGATCCCGGCTTTGGTGCAGCAGGCAGTGGCGGATGCGCGGGAGCGCGAACAGATTTTGAACATTGTCCGGCAAAGGCCAACCAGCGACCGGTACTTCCGCGCCTGGGTACGGGTGGGAGATACCAATTTCACCATGCGCCTGCGGGATTGGCGGCCCAACGGCGAGGTCATCGCTCCCCTGGCCTACCGGGAACAGATGGCTCGGGAAGCCCAGGCAGAGCTGCAGTTTTATCGCCCCGACCTGAAGCTTTCTTGACCTTCCTGCCCATGACCACCCTCTACCTAACCGAGCCGGGGACTGTGGTTCACTGCCAAAACCAAACCCTGCTCATTCGCCGCCGTGGTCAAGAGCAGCTTTGCCGCCTTGCGGAGGTGGAGCTGGTGGTGGTGTTGCCCGGGATCCAATTGACCAGCGCAGCTTTGGCCCAACTGCTGGATCGAGGCATCGAAACCATTTTTTTGCGTGCGGATGGCGGTTTTCGCGGTCGCCTGCAGGGATCCTTCTCCACCAACTCTGAGATCCGTCTGGCCCAGTATCAGCGGGCCTACTCCCCCTGGGGGCTGAGGTGGGCCAAGGTGATTGTGCGCGGCAAGATTCGCAACCAACGGGCAATTCTACAACTGCACAACCGGGCTACCCGCGGCCAAATTGCCCCCTTACAGGAGGGTATTGATGTTATCGCCGCCTACCTGCAACAGTTGGATCGCTCCACCACTCCTCCGGATCGAGAAGCGCTGATGGGCCTGGAGGGCATTTGCGCCCGCACCTACTACCAATCCCTGCAACATTGCTTTCCGCCTGAGTGGAACTTCACTGGCCGCAACCGACAGCCGCCGCTCGACCCGATCAACGCTCTGCTCAGTTGGGGCTACGGGGTGCTGCTGGCCCGCGTGTTCTCGGCAGTGGTGATGGCCGGGTTGGATCCCTATCTCGGCTTTTTCCACGCCAACTTGCCCTACCGCCCCAACCTGGTGCTGGACATGATGGAGGAGTTTCGACCCTTGGTGGTGGATTGGGCTGTGCTCCAGCTTGTCAAGGCTGGCCTGCTCACGCCGGAAGACTTTGAGCCGTCGCCGGATGGGACAGGCATATGGCTGGGATCCCTGGCCAAAAAACTGTTTTTGGGAGAGCTGGAACGCCGCTTCCGCGAGCCATTGCTCTATCCTCCCCAATCTCGCCGCCTGCCCCTCAGTCAAATTGTGCTGGAGCAAGCCCGCCGGCTGAGCCGTTGCCTGGTGAGCGGTGACCTAGACTATGAGCCCATAGAGCTGCGCTGATGCTGTGGTTGGTTTGCTACGACGTGGTGGACGATAAGCGGCGACAACAGTTGGCCAAGCAGTTGGAACAGTGTTGCCAGCGGGTGCAATACTCCGTGTTCGAATGCCCACTGGACACTGCAGAGTTGGAAAACAAGCTGGAACAGTCGTGGTTGCCCCTGCTGAATCTCAAGGAAGACAGTCTGCGGGCCTACCCTTTGGATGCCGCGGCCAAGAAGCAGGCCAAAGTCTTCGGGGGGCCTCCCCCCTATGAGCCGCCGGACTACCTGATCTTCTGAGGCTCTTCACCGGGCCGAAATTGTAAAGTTTTGTGCGCGATCTGTCGGGGCGAGCCATCACCAGCCTGACTCTGCCGGCACAAGATTTTAAGGGAAACTTTAGATCTTTTGCCCCGATTGGCCCAAAAACGTGACATAATGGCCGTAGCAAGCTCAATTTCCCCGCTTGCGCTTGGCCGCGAGGACAATGTTAATATCTGTGTCGAGGAATCTCCGTACTCCCTCGCGAACGCACCTTGAAAACCTCATGAATTCAGGCTTTTCCGAGGGTAGGGTTGATCCCTACCTTTTCCCCGCAAGGGGACGGAAACCTTATATCAACCATCTAGCAGCACAAGCTGTAAGAGAAGGGTAGTTGATCCCTACCTTTTCCCCGCAAGGGGACGGAAACTAGTCGCTGGCTTACCACTTACGCAGAATTGATGGAGGGTTGATCCCTACCTTTTCCCCGCAAGGGGACGGAAACGTGACAACAAGACTCACACTACAACCATTAACAATAGAGTTGATCCCTACCTTTTCCCCGCAAGGGGACGGAAACTCTAAAACACTTCCAATCTAATGGCAAGAACTTAAGTTGATCCCTACCTTTTCCCCGCAAGGGGACGGAAACTTGTAGCGGTACTGGGTAACAATGCTGGGACGACCCGTGCGTTGATCCCTACCTTTTCCCCGCAAGGGGACGGAAACACAGCTTAACAATTGACCGGTGCCAGTAGGGTGTGGTTAACCTGTTGATCCCTACCTTTTCCCCGCAAGGGGACGGAAACCTGCGGGAAGCCCAAACCAGTGGAGCCTGGTCCACTCCACGTTGATCCCTACCTTTTCCCCGCAAGGGGACGGAAACACTATGATTGCAAATATTCTAAAGCCAGAGACTGCTTATGTGTTGATCCCTACCTTTTCCCCGCAAGGGGACGGAAACCCTCTTTTGTGAACATAACGAACCTCCCTTTACGGAGCAGGTTGATCCCTACCTTTTCCCCGCAAGGGGACGGAAACACTCCACTCCCTGTAAAAGGAGCGGAACCCCCAGTCGTGTTGATCCCTACCTTTTCCCCGCAAGGGGACGGAAACCTACAGCCGATACTCGAAGGCCAATTTTGTAGAGTACACGCCGGTTGATCCCTACCTTTTCCCCGCAAGGGGACGGAAACTTCATAACTACCTCCCTTTTATTGGGATGAAGAACACGTTGATCCCTACCTTTTCCCCGCAAGGGGACGGAAACAGTTTCAGTTCAAAAGTGCACTTGAGATGAGTCTAGAAGTTGATCCCTACCTTTTCCCCGCAAGGGGACGGAAACTTCAGGTCTAATTTGCCCGAGAACGGGTCATTCAGGCGTTGATCCCTACCTTTTCCCCGCAAGGGGACGGAAACGAAGTAGCAGAAGCTAAAGCAGATGAAAGAAACAGAGTTGATCCCTACCTTTTCCCCGCAAGGGGACGGAAACTTATCCGAGAGTCGCGTTCGTTCTCGTAACGGTGCTTTGGTTGATCCCTACCTTTTCCCCGCAAGGGGACGGAAACTCTAAAAATAAAAAGGCTGCCTTAGTGGCAGCCTTTGTTGATCCCTACCTTTTCCCCGCAAGGGGACGGAAACGTGAAGCCCAGCTCTTTTAAGACGTCTTCAAACCTCCCTGGTTGATCCCTACCTTTTCCCCGCAAGGGGACGGAAACGTGGTGGGGGTGGCAAGCCACCGCCCAGAAAGGGGTTGATCCCTACCTTTTCCCCGCAAGGGGACGGAAACAAGCTGCTCTAACTGCTGAACCTGAGCAAGAGACAGCTTGTTGATCCCTACCTTTTCCCCGCAAGGGGACGGAAACGTGCCGGGGCTTTGCAACCGTGCCAATTGATTTAGGGTTGATCCCTACCTTTTCCCCGCAAGGGGACGGAAACCACTGGCCGTTGATTGTTAACTCCGCTTCATGTTTTTGTTGATCCCTACCTTTTCCCCGCAAGGGGACGGAAACTACCAAATTGACTTATTCTGTTGTTTGGCTGTAATTAAGTTGATCCCTACCTTTTCCCCGCAAGGGGACGGAAACTTATCCGGGCAATATCCCGGATGTACTCGCAGCGCTCGCGTTGATCCCTACCTTTTCCCCGCAAGGGGACGGAAACGAAGTTTTCCACCATTGACTCTGCGCTCTTGGGGAATGTTGATCCCTACCTTTTCCCCGCAAGGGGACGGAAACGTATCCTCCCCAACGCGGAGAACAGCCAAAATGGGTCCGTTGATCCCTACCTTTTCCCCGCAAGGGGACGGAAACGCTTGATCGTGCCACTCAGGTGGGCACCAGCCCTCCTCAGTTGATCCCTACCTTTTCCCCGCAAGGGGACGGAAACATGGCTACTTCGCCCCTTTGGAGGTGGGGACTTGGCATCGTTGATCCCTACCTTTTCCCCGCAAGGGGACGGAAACTTTGAACAACCTTATCCCAATACGGGGAGGAGCTCAACGTTGATCCCTACCTTTTCCCCGCAAGGGGACGGAAACATGGCTACTTCGCCCCTTTGGAGGTGGGGACTTGGCATCGTTGATCCCTACCTTTTCCCCGCAAGGGGACGGAAACCAATCAAAGATTGGCCCAAAACTAGGATTGTTCATCCTAGAAGTTGATCCCTACCTTTTCCCCGCAAGGGGACGGAAACCCAGAGGACGGAGGGTTTGGGAAGTTTTGTCCTTACGCGTTGATCCCTACCTTTTCCCCGCAAGGGGACGGAAACATCTCGAGCGAGACAAGTCTCGGAAGTCCTAGAGCCTCCGTTGATCCCTACCTTTTCCCCGCAAGGGGACGGAAACACTAATTCCTCTCCTCTATCAGCCAATACAGTGTCTGGTTGATCCCTACCTTTTCCCCGCAAGGGGACGGAAACGTCCATGGCGGACAGGTTAGCTTGCATATTCAATTGTCCGTTGATCCCTACCTTTTCCCCGCAAGGGGACGGAAACGGCACATGCCAGTCGTAGCGGTCCTCAATCATCCAGAAACCGTTGATCCCTACCTTTTCCCCGCAAGGGGACGGAAACATTGTGCAGTATGGATACTGCACCGGAGGGATAGGACCGTTAGTTGATCCCTACCTTTTCCCCGCAAGGGGACGGAAACCCTTTGTAAATATTGAGCTCAGTCTGGAGCGAGACCCAGTTGATCCCTACCTTTTCCCCGCAAGGGGACGGAAACTTGTCCAGGACTCCGACTTCCTCTAGGTACCACCCGTCGTTGATCCCTACCTTTTCCCCGCAAGGGGACGGAAACGACAGCCGGACTACTGACCGATGCCAATATGGCGTCGACCATTGATCCGTTGATCCCTACCTTTTCCCCGCAAGGGGACGGAAACTAGAGAGAAGCGAGTAATGAGCAAAGAGAAGTGAGGTTGATCTCTACCTTCTCCCTGCAAGAGCATGCCTCTAACCCCCAAAACCCTGAACTTTGCTGAATTTACTGAGCTTTAGGCGGTTTGGCAAAAGTCATTGAGAGGGATATAGTAGACCAAGTTTCCCCCTGATCCTTGAGTCCACCGCAACGGTTGCCGGGAAGTGAAGGGGGAAAGCGCTCGGGGGGTATTCCTCAGGGCTTTGCGGGATACCGCCTTCCTGTTTGGACTCCGTCCCGCTGACGCGAACAGAGATAGGCAGGATGCGATCGCTTCTTTCCTGAACCATGTTCAGGAGAGTTCAGCGTGAATGTATCAGGCTCAACAAAGTACCTCAAGTCATCTAGGGAAGACTGCTCGACGAGTAGTCCTGGGATCCAGACTGGAGAGAGCGGCGGGCCAGCTTGGCATAGGTCTTCACCGTCTCGTAGGGCATCTCCAAATCAGCGGCGATCTGTTGTAAGCTCTCTCCACCTTCGCGGCGGGCCAGGATCGTCGCCCACAGTTGGGCAGTTTTTTCGGCGCGGGATCCCCCTTGTCGTTGCCGCTGGCTGAGAAAGAGGGCGCTCAGCTCCTCGATCCGCTGGGCCACCTGCTCTTCCCGGGAAGGGACAGGGGAGGCGGGTAGCTCTTCGGCCAACCAACCCAGGCGGGTTTGCCCTAGCCCAAAGGGGGTTTTGTGGCCGGTGCCGCAGTAGGGGGCAAGGTGGATCAGGGCTTGGAGCTGCTGCTGCAACAGCTCAGGCGCACGGGAGGAGACAGCCAACTGCACACAGCCGATGAATCCCGTCACGGATCCCTGGCGACCTGCGGTGGTTTTCACCGATTCCAGACGGTGCCGCTGGATGATCACTTCCCCATCCACCCAATCCAGAAAAGGCTCCGCCTCGATGGGCAGACCGGAAAAATCGTTCCAACGGCGCAGATAGCTGTGGAACAGGTTGCGAGGGATCGGCAGCGGCAGATGGTGGCCCCGGTGGCGAAAGCTGGTGGGCGAGACGAAGGAAAGGCTCCAGGAGCGGGGGGAAAGAGGCTGCTCCAACAGTTGACGATAGGTGCGCGGGGGGATCGAGATCTGCCATCCCAGGATCTGCAGCGGGGATCCCCGCAATTCCAGCCAGGTGGGCAGCCGTTGGCACCACCCTCGCAGCCACTCCACCACCGGCGGGTTGAGGCCGGTGATCCACCAGCGGAAGGGGAGATGAGGCGGGATCAGCGGTCGCCCCCCCTGCTCGCGGAACGGCCCCATCAGCCGGGAGAGGGTAAAAGGTTTCTCCGATTCTCCATCGTGCAAATAGGCCGATAGCTGCGGGTCTGTCTCTTGCACCTGGCTCAAGAACCAGGCGTGCAGCCCTTTGGCATAGTGGGGATCCAGCAGGTAAGACCGAGGAGCCTGAACTTCCAAGGTGATCCCCACCAACTCGGATCCCGTCGGCCACTTGCCGTTCGCTTCTCTATCAGCAGATGGCTCTGAGAAACTCAGCATAGGCACAGCCCATTCCCAGTCCACAGCAACAATCAACACAAAATCCAACTTTCCATTGAGAAAATTTTAGAAGGGATCCCTTCTTATTGGGTTTACTCTCGAATTGCCCGTTGTACAGGCAGAAAAAATCTCACAATCTGAAGAAAGCCTTGAAATCGTCCGCAACCCATCGCACTCGATCTATACTGCTAGCAAGCTAGAGGACTGAAAACCATGAGGCGAGAGCGTTTATCGGATATGGCTGAAACAATCGGTAACCTCAATGGCATCTCTCGGCTTGATTCGATTGGTTACCCACCCAACCGGCAAACCCTTTTTTGAAGGGCTTTGGTCTTCCGCGAAGGATTAAAAATCGAGGCCAATTGCCCCCAGCCTTTAGGGATCTGTCCGTCGCAGCCGATGGAAGCCCTGTCCAAGACTTGTCTTCCTTTTTCGCATTTCGCAGGTGCTGCTCATGACCCCTACTTCTGCTCCCTCTCCCGTTCCTGTTGCCTTGGCCTGGTGCCTGGCGTGGGGAGAACAGCGGGATCCCCAGTTTGCCCTGGAGACCTTGCAGCAGATGCGGGCCGCCGTTCGCGCCGACAACGAGGCCGGGATCCCAGAAGAGCTACGGCCCATTTTGGCTCAGGTGCGCCAATTTCAGGAGAGCATGGCGGCGAAGACCTTTCCCAGAACCCCGGCGGAGCTGCAATCCCGCTACCCGGAGCTGTGGCAGCAGACAACCCGCATCGGCTTGGTTTACGGGGGGGCCACCAAGATCAAGAGCTATGTCTTCGAGTCGGCCAAGCTGTCGGAAATCCGCGGGGCCTCCGCTTTGTTGGATCGCATTAACCTGGTGGATCTGCCCGCCTTTTTCGGGGATCCCGAGCAAACCTACCTGGGATGGGAAGGTTTGGGGAAAGAGTCTCAAGCAGAGCTGAGGGCCTATGTGGCCGAGCAGATCCAGCCTTGGCTGCAGCAGCACTACCCGGCTTTGGCGCAAGCCCTGATCCCGGAGCTCATCATCTACTCCACCGGGGGCAATCTCCTGGCCTTTTGCCCGGCGGCCCATGTGGACGATCTCTGTGAGGCCATCGAGCGGCGCTACACCGAAGAAACCCTCACCGCTAACGCCTGCGCCGTGGGATCCGCCTTTCGGCTGCTGGAACTGCGCTACGGCCTGCTGCGAGATCCCATCGAACGCACCCCCTGGCTGGATTGGCTGGCGCAACACAAAACCCATCCCCTGGTGAGAGCCTATTTTGGGGATGGCAGCGAAGCCAGATTTCAAGACCGCAAAAGTTTCAACGAGTTGGTGGGTTACCTGGCCGCCCGCTTCAACCACCGCCGCAACGGCAATCCGGATCCCGGTCGCCCCAGCCGCGCCCATCCCGCCTTTTTTGAAACCCATCCCTACCTGCGCCGCGACAGCACCGACCGTCGCCCTGCCATCGCCAAAGCCGACCTGGTCGATCAGCCCTGGCTCTCGGAAGCCACCGCTCGCAAAGCCCTGGTGGGTCGCCAGGCCAAGCGCATTGAAACAGGCAAGCAAGGGTGGTTCCGCAAGTTCCCCACCTGGGATCCCGGCTTTGTGGAAAGCTGGGTAACGCGATTTGCCCGCTTTCTCAACTCTCCCGCCGGCGAGCCCTACCGGGAGCGCTATTTGCAGCCCCATCAGGGATCTGTCCAGGGGATCGGCGAGGCCCAATCTCTACGGGAAGTGGCCAACGCCAGCCTGGGCAGCCAGGGCTTTGTGGCTTACCTTTACGCCGATGGCAACGACATGGGGGGCTATGTGCAGCAGATCCAAACCCCAGAAGCCTACCGACAATTTAGCCGGGATGTTTCCGAGGCAACGGAAAAAGCCGTTTACCACGCCCTCGCCCAGCACCTGCAGGCCCATCGGCTGCACGGCCTATCCCCAGATCCGGAAACCGGCAGAGACCGCAACGGCGAGTGGATCCACCCCTTCGAGATCCTGACCATCGGCGGAGACGATGTGTTGGTGGTGGTGCCTGCCCACAAAGCCCTGGAAATTGCCGCCACCTTCTGTGAGCAGTTTGAGCAGCTCCTGCTGGACACCTCGGCAACCTATGCAGCTCAATCTTCCGGCAAGGTGCCTCACCGCTACCCGGCGGCAGATCGGAAGCTCTGTCGGCTCTCCGCCTCGGTGGGGGTGCTGATTGCCTCGGAAGACACCCCCATTTACTACGCCGAAAAGCTCACCGAACAACTGTTGAAATCCGCCAAGAGCTACGCGAAAAAGCTGAAGCCCAAAGACAAGGACTGCTCTGTGGCCACCATCGACTTTCTCTCGTTGAAGTCGGTCGCCCTGGTTGCCTCCAGCATCCAGGATTTTCGTCGGGAAGCTCTGGAGATCCGCCAGAACAGCCACACCCTCAAGCTCTACGCCGGCCCCTATACCGTCCCGGAAATCCACGGGTTGCTGAGAACGGTACAAGCCCTGCAGGAGGCCAATTTTCCTCGCTCCCAGCTTTATCAGATTCGCAGCTTCTTGGAAAAAGGCAAACGCACCGCCACCCTCAACTATCTCTATTTCCGCAGCCGCCTGGGCAAAAAGGGGCAGCCGCTGATGGAGGCTTTTGAGCGCACCTGGTGCAAGGCCAAAACCAACGACGGCCACCTTCCCCCCTGGATGTATGTTGAGCCACAGGTATCCTCGTCAACGCCAACCTATGAAACCATCTGGCGGGATCTGGTGGATTTGTACGCCTTTGTGCAAAAACAGCCCCAGGCCGAGGGTCGGCCCGTTCTGGCGGAGGTGGAGTGATGGTGAGACTGGCAGAGCTGCCCCAAGCGGGGCGAACGATCACCTCTATCCCTTTGAGGGCCACCCTCGCCTCTGCCCTGGCGGTGGGAGCCGGCGGCTCCAGCGGCTCCCTGGCGGATAAGCCCCTGCTCAAAGATGCCTTTGGCAGGCTGATCATTCCCGGCTCCCAACTGAAGGGGCGGCTGCGCCACGAGTGCGAGAAACTGGCCCGTGGCCTGGGCTGGGCCATTTGCCGCTCTCCCGACCCAGAGCGCATGTGTCCGCAGCGGGAGGGCAGCGCAGGAAATTTCCACCGCCCCGAATACCAGGTGGAGGGCTACGCCGGATCCCATTGTCTGGTCTGCCAGATATTCGGCAATCCGGCCCTGCCTGCCCGCCTGTGGGTGGAGGATCTCGTCTGCGAGGTGCCGCCAGCAGCTCTGGAACCAACCCTTCGCCCTGGGGTCACCCTCAACCGCCGCCGCCGCACCGCCGAGGATCAGCGGCTCTACCTCATTGAGACCTCTCCCGCGGCTGAGCTGACTTTTTCCGGATCCCTGCAGCTTTTGCCCGATTGCCCTTCCTGGGGCAAAACTCTCCTGTTGGCGGCCCTGCACCACCTGATCGCGCTGGGGGGCAGCAAATCCGCAGGTTTGGGCTGGCTGCACTGGGATCCTGGATCCCTGCAGGCTCTCCAGCCCACCGCAGCCGATTGGGCTTTCTTGGCCCAGGGAGGGAGCTGATGGAAGCCATTCAACTCACCCTAACGGCTCAGTCTCCCTTGGCCATCGGTCGGCAAAAGCCGGGCGGCTCCATCAGCGAGGCCCAGGATTACATTCCCGGCAGCGTGATTCGCGGTGCTCTGGCCGACCTCATGCTCAGCCAAACCCAACATCGCCCTGCCGAGGCGCTGGAAGGAGATTTGGCCGCCCTGTTTACGGCAGCTCGGCCTGCTGTGTTTACCCACGCCTATCCGGGATCCGGCAGCAAGGTCTTGCCGGCCACGGCCTTCAGCTCGAAAAACAATCCCGGCTTCCGCTCAGAGGCGGGCAAAACGGGGGTGTTCGACACGCTCCTGGATCGCTTCTGCTCACAGCGGCTGGGGATCCCGTTCGATCCCACAGAGCCGGACGGTTCCGGGGGAAGAGTGGAGCCCTTCGGGGGGTTCTACAGCCAGCAGGAGTCTGACCTGGGGCCCCGCTACGAACGAGCTGCTGTGTCCAAACGCCTGCTCACGCGGGTGGGGATCAACCGTCGCCGCGCCACTGCTGCCGACCAAATCCTCTACAGCCTAGAGGTGATGAACGAGGGCAAAGCCCGCCCCAATGGGCATCTGGAGCGCTCCCTTTTCAGCGGCTACATCTACCTGCGGGATCCCGAGCTGGCCGAGACCCTCACCCGCTACCTCAACGCCCACGCCCACCTGCTGCGCTTGGGAGGAGGGGTGTCGCGGGGATTGGGCCGGGTCAACGTCACGGCTCGGCGTCTGGCTGCTCCCCGGCCTTCCCTGGCCCAGCGGGTGGAAGCCTTCAACCAAAAGCTGCGGCAGCGCTGGCAACAATGGCAGGTGTTCGGGGATCCCTGGCAGCCCCTTCCGCCGGAGCGGCAGTATTTCTCCATTGGGCTGCAGTCGGGGGCCATTCTCAAAGAGCGCTGGCAACGCACCACCGTGCTCACCCCCCAGATGCTCCAGGAAGAGGCCAACTGCGAAGATGGATCCCTGGCTTTGGAGCTGGCCTTCAGCAGCTACGCCTATGTCTCCGGCTGGAACGCTGCCTGGGGTCTGTTCAAAGATGTAGAATTGGTAACCACGCAGGGCAGTGTCTTTCTGCTGAGCACCACGCAACTGGAGCGTTGGATCCCGATTTTGGCGGAGATGGAATACTGGGGGATTGGCGAACGCACTGCTGAAGGATTCGGCCAAATCGAAGTTTGCAGTCCGTTCCATCATCATTTCTGGGAGAACCCGCTATGACCTTCGCCACCAGCGAGATCACATCGGAACAAGAGCTCAAGATCCAACGGCAAATCCGGCTGGCCGAAGATGATCTGGTCGCCAGAATTCAAGCCGCCTTGGATAACTTCAGAGGTCTCAACAGATTGGAAGAGGCCCAATATCGCAACCTATTGCACGTGGCAGCTTCCACCGAAAGCTCAGAGGTGATCAAGAACTTTTTGCGCTACCAGGTGGGGCGCGGTGACAAGTGGGGGCGGGGCAAAGACTCTTTGGCAGAAGCCATCATCAAAGACATCGACAACTGGATTCATCAAAGGGCTATAGCCATCGCCAGGGAAGCCGGAATTGAAAGAGCATCCCCCAAAGTCAACGAGATCAAAATTGACTTGATTCGGCGCTACCTGGGCTATGGGGCCCGCTACCTCAAGTACAAGCGAGAGGGAGGAGGATCCTAGACCGTGACCTACAGCAGTTTTACCCTTGAGAGAGCCATTTCGACCTTTCAGCTCAGGTCAAGAATCATCCATGGCCTGTTTGCAGAGGTTCCACCGACTGAGTGCTCCGATTACTTGAAAATAACCCTAGATCGCTATCTCGGCTTGGCCACCTCGGTCAACAGCGAAAAAGCCCGCTCCGAGTTTATCATCGCCCCTGTGCTGGGAGAGGTGAAGTACCTATGTCGGGATCAAATCTCGCTGTTTTCCGGCAAGGAATTCAACGTGGATCCCGAGAGGGGGTTGGTGGGCCTATGCGACTACATCATTTGCCTATCCCCTCTCCAACTCTACATTCAAGATCCGGTGGTGATTATCGTTGAGGCCAAAAAAGAAGACTTGATCGGGGGTCTGGGCCAGTGCGTTGCCGGTATGGTGGGGGCACAGGTCTTTAACAAGAACTCCAATTCTCAAGTAGACAGTGTCTATGGAGCAGTAACCTCAGGAACCAACTGGCGATTTGCAAAATTCGAGGGTGACCAACTCTTTATCGATGACGGGGAGTACTTTATCTCAGAAATTGCTCAGATCCTAGGGATCCTCTTGAGTTTTATTAAGGGCTCCGTCTCGCTTCGGGAATGGCAAACCTCTGCAGTACAAGCCTTAACTTGAGCAGCCATTTGAGGGAACAATGTTCGACGTTTTCAAAAACCGCTTGGAAATCACCGGCACCCTCACCACCGTGACCGCTCTGCACATCGGGGTGGGCCGCTCCACCGAACCCATCGGCTCGGATTTGCCGGTTCTCAAGGATGCGCTGGGCCGTCCGCTCATTCCCGGCTCCAGTTTGAAGGGGGCGATGCGCTCTCGCCTGGAAAGTTTCTTGCGGGGCATCAACCCAGAGCTGGCCAGGGATCCCGGCGAATTGACCAGCAGCGAGCAATTTCAGATCATCAACCAAATTAAAAATGACTACAAAGGGGACGATGCGGCTCTGACTCAAAAGCTCATTGAGGCCACCGACTGGGTCTCGCAGGTGTTTGGATCCCCTTGGTTGGCCGGCAAGGTGCAGATCCGAGATTTGCCCGTGGTGCCGGAAGCCTGGTTTGGCCAGTACCAAGAGCGGGATGGCGTGGCCATCGATCGGGATACGGAAACGGCGGCAGATGGCAAGCTGTACGACTTGCAAGTGGTGCCTGCCAGCACCCCCTTCCGGTTTCATGCCGTCGTCGAAAATGCCGAGGAATGGGAACTGGGCCTCTTGGCCATTGGCTTGCACCAATTGGAAACGGAACAGATCCCCCTGGGAGGGGGGCGCTCCCGTGGCTTGGGGGTTGTCCGCCTGCAGATCTCGGCAATCTATTGGTTCGACTCGGAAGGGGATCCAAGACGGCTGCTGGCCTACCTTCAAGAGCTGGTGGCCGGATCCCGACAGCCGCTCAGCCCGGAGCAGGCTGCCGCTTTGCGCCAAGACTGGGTGGAAGCCCTGGTTGCCAAATTAACAACGGCCTCTCAACGGCAATCGGTCGGCCCCCGCCGCTAGCCCTATTTCATGTCAGGAGGGATCCCGATGGTCTTCATGGACTCTACAACGGTTGGCGATACGGTCAGCGTTTTCCACCCCTATCGGTTGACAAACTGGACAGACTGCTTGCCGCCCCAAGCCCCTCAACCAAAAGCTCCTGTTCTGGTGTGAAGGATCCCAGGCTATGCACAAACGCTACGTTAACCATTGCACCCTCTGCCTCACCCTCAAGCCCGATGGCCCTGTTCTCATCAAGGCGGGCAAAGAAGGGGCTGACCCGACGAAGCCGGATATGGAGTTCGTCGAAACCTATCACGGCGGCGGGCGAACGGTCTATTTTCCCGGCAGCTCCCTCAAAGGGGCAATTCGCGCCCATGCGGAGCGCATCGTCCGAACGGTGGGCAGCGACAGACGTCCTGAGGGGGGAGGCTTCAAACTCTGGGCCAGCGATCCCCTCGACCAAAAGGCCAATCAATGGCTGGAAAAAATTGAAGAGCCCCACCAGGTTTACGCCCTTTCTTCCTTTACGGATCAGATGTTCGGCAACACAGCCATCGCCAGCCGGGTCCGCATCGAAGATGCCTATCCCAAGCCGGGAACCCCTCTGCGCCTGGAGGAACGTAATGGGGTGGCCATCGACCGCGTCTTCGGCTCAGTGGCGGTGGGGCCGTTCAGGTATCAAGTGTGCGTAGAGGGATCCTTTCAAACCAAGATCCACCTGAAAAACTTTACCCTGGCCCAACTGGGTCTGCTGGGACTGGCGTTGCGGGATCTGGATGAAGGCTGGTTTGGCATCGGCTTTGCCAAGTCCCGCGGCATGGGCACCGTTCGGGTTGAGTACGAGTGGGCGACGGTGGACTACCCGGGCTGCCTGGTGGAGGAGGGGAGCCAGGAGCTACGGCTGCTGGGATCCCCCCTGACCTGGCCACAGGGATCCCTGTTGGGGGCGGGCGAATTTTTAACCCCCGAAGAGGCAGGCAAATACGGCTTCCCCAAACCCGATTGCCAAGCGGTGCCGGTGGGAGCGGAGCCAATGCCTTTGGGATTTGGGGCGCGGCTGACCTGGGATCAGACGTCTGAGGCCAAGGTGGAACATCTGCTCGCCACCGCCGTCAACAGTTGGGCCAAACTCCTGCAAGCGGAGGCCAAAGCCGTATGAAACCAGCCTACGTCGCCTCCCTCAAGATTCAAGATGGGGCAGAGTCCTCGCTTTCCCAAGTGCTCTCGGCTTGTTTTTCCACTTCTGAAAAAACCTACTCCTTTCTGCGCTGGCCCCATCGAGTCAGCGGCATTCAGGTGGGGATCCCGGCGGATCCCGTCTGTCCAGAGGGGCAAGTTTTCTCCCAACAAGGGGAACTGCGCTGGAAAAGCACCCCCCACGGCTGGGATCTGCTGTATCTGGGGATCCAAGCTCCCCCGGACTCCTTTATCCCTCTGCCGGGAGAGTGGCGGTGGGAGGATCACGCAGCCGACCTGTACAGATCCCAAAATCGAGAAACCCGCTTTCCCAAGCCCCTCAGCCATCCCCAAGATCTCAAGGTGGGCCAGCGCTACTTCCGAGATGAGCGAACTGCCCGCGTTCACTTTATTGCCCTGATTCCGAGGTGACCATGACCCCCCAAGGCCCTCGCCCATTGCCCAACCAGGCCGCATCTGCAAGATCGTCTGCCGGCAACAGCAGTCGAGGTGGAGGCAAACCAACCGTGTTTCCCAAACCCTACGAGCTGATCCCGTTTCCCACCCAGCGCCCCACGCTGGAGCGGCCCGCCGGCCACGCCCAGTTCCATCCCGATAGGTTGCACGGCACCCTCTTTCTCACCCTAACGGTGCAGACTGCCGTCCACATCTCCACCGGCCACTTGGCCTTGGGCAGCGATGTCGGGGTGAAAGGGATCCCGGTGCTCAAAACCATGACCACCACTCCCAACGGAAGGCTTAAAATCCAGGGCAGCTCCCTCAAGGGGGCCATCCGGGCCATGTATGAGGCGATCACCAACAGCACCCTTGCGGTGATGACGAGCGAGTACAAAAATCAGATCCCCCCGGAGCGGCACCCCTGCCGCAACAAGGAGCAGCTTTGTCCGGCCAGCCGCGTTTTCGGTGCCCTGAACTGGCAGGGATTGGTGGAGTTCAGGGATGCCATTGCCACCGGCACCGGATCGGGTGGCGGATCCCTGCCCCCGCTGTACTGTCCTCGCCCGGATCAGTGCAAAGCTTACTTTAAAAAGGAAAACGGCAAAGTCATTGGACGCAAGTTCTACTACACCCACAAAAAAGCTTTGCAGGGCAGTTCAAGGGGAACACCCACCCAGCAAGCGATGCAAAACACGGTTTTCAAAACCCAAATCCATTTCAAAAACCTCACCCCTGCTGAGCTGGGCACCTTGCTCACGGTCTTGGGGCAGGATCCCAAGCATTCCATGCTGCTGAAGGTGGGGGGCGGCAAGCCCGTGGGCCTGGGATCCCTGCAGGTCACCCTCGACAAGATCGAGCGGCCCGGCAACCTAAAAGATCGCTACAGCCGCTACGATCCCCCAGAAGCCGATACCCTGGAAGGAAAACGCCTCCAAGCCTTTGTGCAAGAGCAAATTGGAGCTGCCCAGGGCTACATCTTGCCCGAACAACTCAAGCGATTGGCCGCCATCCTGAGTCCCACTGCTCTGCGCGAGCCACCCACCGGAGTGTACTGAGGGTTCCCCCATGCTGTCAGACACTGTCGATCTCAGCCCCCAATCTTGGGATCTCGCCCACGGCATCGCCATGACCTTGGCCAAAGAAAGGGTGGATGTCGACGAGTTGAGCAAGTGCATCGCCTATCTGCGCTCGGTCGCCCATCACCCTGACGCGGGATCCCGCTTTTTCCGATTCACCGGCGAGCTGGTGCGGGAAACTGGCCTATGCCGTACCCAACAAACCAGAAGATACTATCAGCTTATTGACGAAACCTGCAAAAGGTACTTGCAACCTCTGCAGGACAGGCCGGCAGAGATGCTGCAGATCCTGGGCTGGGCAGCCCGGCTGGCCCGCTACTACAAGGATGGAGGGAGCCCCATTGGCGAGATTCCCCAAGGGGCGGGAAACAAATCCCAGGACGACAGACAACAACAAAACCATCAACACCAACAAGACCAGGCCCAGCATCAGGCCCGCAAAGCCTGCTTCCAGACCGGGCAAAAGCTGAAGGCCACCATCACCAACATCAAGGGCAACGAAGTCACCTTCCAGATTCTGGACACAGACACCAAGCTCACCCAGAAGAAGCCCAAACAGGCGGGATCCCTCTCGGTGGGGCAAGAGGTGCAGGTGGAAGTTCTGGATCTAAAGGAAGATGGCAGAATCCGCAAGGCCAAGCTGCTCTGAGCACAAAGCGGAACAGAGCCCTCGAAAAGTTTGAGTTAACCGGCCATCCATGCAGACCATCATCATGACGGTGGGCACCTCCTTGCTCACCAACCTTGACAAAGACCTGCAGCCGCAGCGTCCCTGGGTAGGACAAAAAAACATCGGGGATCCCCAGCGTGCTCTGGCTTGGATGAAAAAAGTAGACCTGGAATTGATCAGTGCCGAAACCAACACCTACTTGCGACTGGATCCCACCTCGAATGATGCCTTGATTTTGCTGCACTCAGAAACCCCCGACGGATTGGAGTGTGCCCAGATTTTGAAGCTCTTTTTTGAGCAAGAGCTGGGTCAGCAGCAGGTCTCTTTGGTTCCCCTTCCCGGCATCAACTACGAGCTAGAGGGATCCTCTCTGGAGCGGATGGCCGAGCTGTTGAAACAGTTGGCAGAGAGCGCCAAGGGGATCGTCACCTTTGCCGCTACCGGCGGGTTCAAAGCCCAAGCCATGATCATGGCTGTGGTGGGCAGCCAATTGGGGGTCCCGGTTTGCTACATCCATGAGCAATACAAATCCCTGGTCTACTTGCCCTACCTACAGCCGCAAGTTCAGCCCCGGATCCCACGGGCAGCTCTCCCCGATTCAGGCCGAGATCGCTCCCAGATCATCCAAATCCGAAGCGATGCCAGCCATCACCGACCCCGCAGTTGGGCCAAAGTGGAAAGACTCCTGCGAGACATTCCCTGGGTGGATCTGGTTCGATACGATCCACACGCCTACGCTGCCCCCAAAAACAGCGTCAAAGCCTCAAACCGCAAAACCGAAGATGGCCGCCACATTCTGTGGATCCACCTCCACGAGAGCCAGGACACCCACCTCGCTGTCAGAGTAGAAACCACCGGCTACACCCCCGAGCACCTAGAGCTGGCTGCCACCGAATTGCGGCAACGCTTGGGCCGTCTGCTTTGAGTGTTTCCATGAATCCCGCTTCCCCAAAGGGAAGTGACTTATCAGGTATAGGGTTTTTGCTACGCAAACCTACATAAAATAAGGTATCGCATTCGGAACAACGGTTGATCCGGGTGGCGTGGAAGTTGCTTGCGGCTCAGGATCGGTTCCATTAACAGGAAATTACCGAGTACAGCGTATTCGCTTCGACCATCATCCGTTTCAACTACCCCTGCCAAAAGTGCCAGATCAGATCTAGATCATCACGCCTGCAGTTATTAAGCTTGTCTGAGACACATATTACGAACAACGCGAAAAAAGGAAGTAATATGGTAGAACATGAAAGCCTGAATACACCAACCAAACTTCTCCTAGTTGGAGTGGAGATCCTTTTTGTCTGTGCCCTGTTTCTCATGCGTCTTGGAGTCGCCGGTTGGCTTCTAATGATGTTTGGAGCGCTGCTTATTTTGCTGCTTACTTTATGGGCATTTGTGCATATAGCTTTGATGATCACATTCATTAGCGTTTTTGAATCAAGAAAGAGCGATATTGCGCTCTACCTCGCGACTCATTTTTTCTATCTTTGGGCCTGGTTATTTCAATTCGATGGCGATGATACCAGTGTAAAGTGGACTATTCGTCTCCTCCCATGCACAAACTTTCTGGAGCCTCTCCTCCGGAAATGGGGCGGAGTTCTATTTTTAACCACGAGTATCGCTACATTTGTTTGCTATTTGATAATCTTCATTTTAATAGTTATTCGCTTGGCTCGATTAATTTTCCATTGAGTTTTCATTAATTCCACTGCCCCGAAAGGAAGCGACTTCCGCCGATTATAACCCTTGCCCAGAGCGGGATCCAGGGGCCTAGATCGACAGGGTCTCGTTTAAGGACTCCGTCCCGCTGGCGCGAAAGGACTCCGTCCCGCTGGCGCGAACGGCTGCAATTTCCCCTTATTTTTCTCCGCCGAGAGGCCTGAAACCCTTGCCCAGAGCGGGATCGACCGGGTCAACGGAAGAATCAGGGTTTGAGGCTTGTCGCCGACCCTGTCGCTAACCATGTTGGTGTAGAAATTAACATGGATCCCTGTGTGGAGGTTGCTGGGGAGTTGCTCCTGAGACGCTGAAGTAGGGGGCCAATGGGGCGAAAAAAGGACTCCGTCCCGCTGGCGCGATGAGAGGCTAGGGAGCAACGACATAGCGATCTTGGGAGAGGCGCTCGTTACCCCGATACACGCTCACCTGCAAATGCCGGGGATCCAGCCGGTGCCCCTCTACACGGATGGGTGGGATCCTCAGGGCGTGGCGGGATCCCCGTCCCAGCACGGACACAATCAGATTTGGGCCGCGGATCTGAACTCGTAGGCGCACCGGCCAGGGGAAAGGGTTGCGCAGCTTGAGGTCGGCCAAGCCGTACCAAACGGTGGCATCTAAGCCAGGGGGCACCGACTCTACCTGCCGGTAATGGGGGTGCCTCTCCACCACCTCCAGCCCTGCCAACAGAGCGGCATTGTAAAGGCTAGAGGACACCTGACAGATTCCTCCCCCAACCGAATCCAGGGTTTCGGCCACCATAAACACCGGCGCGGGCACATAGCCTCGTTCCAGGCTGCGCGGCCCCACCACTTGGTTGAAGGAAAAAATCACTTCTGCCTGTTCCCGTGAGCGTGCTGCAGGCATGATGTAAACCCCATCCAGGCTTTGGGCGGCTCGGCGAATGTTGTGGAGTTGAGAAGGAGTGCGCTCCTGCAAAGAAGTAACGTATTGGCTTAGGGTTGTTGGCGTGGGATCCGTCCACCACAAGGCCAGAAGGGCCAGTAGCGCCCCCACCAGCACAGCCAACCTCCGCAGGTCAACCCTTCCTCTCACCTCACACCTTGCCCGTCAGAAGGGGTTTCAAGGACTCCGTCCGAGTAGCGCGAGCGGGCAGTTGGCGGGAACCGGTCGCGACCAGCAGCTCTTGGGCGCGGGTACCTGCCGGCAACGTGCGGGATGGGCGTAGGGCCACCAGAGCAGAGCCTTGAGCATCCACCTGAAAGTCACCACAGTGGAGGAACTCGCCATTATCCAGCTTGAGCCAGAGGGAGTAGCGCTCCCCCGCCACCGGTTGGGGCAGATCCCGTGCGGCCAAGATAACCTCCTGCCAGTCTCCTGGGCGAAACAGCACGTTGGCCGTCCCCGCCTCCCCCTGCAAATGCACCAGACGGGATCCCGGCTGTTGCAAGAGATGGGATAATGCCCGCACCGATTCTAGCTGGGCCAGTTGCAGAGCTTGCCGCAGTCGCCAGTTGTCCAAGCTGAGCAGAACCAAAATTGCCGCCACCAAGCCTCCCAACCAGCGCCACCCCACCCCAAAAGCAGGCAGTGGAGAGTGAAGGGGGACTGCCATCTCCTGCTCGCGTAAGCCGATAGCCCCCACCTCTGCCATCACCTTATCGCGCAAGCTGGCGGGCGGGAGTACTCCTGGCAATCCGTAGGGCAACAATTCCAAGGTTTCTTGCAAGGCTTGCAGTTCGGCCACCAGCCGAGGGTCTTGAGTTAGGCGTGCCTCTAGAGCACTCGCCTGCTCGGGAGACAAGTCCCCCAGCAGATAGCCGGCCAGTTCTTCCCGTTCCTCTGTTAAAGGGGGCGAGGTGGATAAGGACTCCGTCCCGCCGACGCGATAGGACTCCGTCCCGCTGACGCGATCAGACATGGCCATCCCGACACCAGAACTCAACTCCAAACCTAGGACTCCGTCCCGCTGACGCGAAAGGACGCGGTCCCGCTAACGCGAGCAGAAACCCAGAAGGGCGCGCAGGGATCCCCGCAATTTGCAGAGAGCTTGGCGAGAGCGGGTCTTAACCGTCCCCAACGGGATCCCCAATTGGCGAGCAATGTCCGCCTGGCTCAACCCTTGGTAATAGAGCAACTCCAGGATCTGCCGTTGGTTTTCGGGCAATTGGCTGAGGGCCGCTTGCACCGCTTGCCGCCGCTCCTCGATGGAAACCTGCTCAAAAGGGAACCGAGTCTTGCTAAAGGACTCCGTCCCGCTGACGCGATCGGCGCTGAGAATGGTCTGCCAGCGTTTCAAAAGAAGTTGGTGGCTGCCCTGAGAACGCAGACGGTCAATGGCCCGCGAGCGGGTCAGGATGCACAAAAAACTGCTCAGGGATCCCCGCCGCTCGCGCGACTCGGACGGAGTCCTTGGATCACAGCCAACCTTGCGCCACAGCTCGACAAACACCTCCTGAGTCAGGTCTTCTGCCTCGGCCACGTGGCCCAGGATCTTGAAGGCCAGCCCATAGACCAAGCCGGCATAGCGATCGTAGAGCGCAGCCAGAGCAGCAGGTTGCCCCGCCTTGAGCGCTTCCATCAGCTCCCAATCGGCGCGGGATGACCAATCTCTCACCCGCTCACGCCAGCGGGACGGAGTCCCTGGTTGCTCACCCATGCTACACCCAGTTTCGCCCCACACAACTAGAGGATAAACCTGCCCGATCGCGCCAGCGGGACGGAGTCCTTAAGTCTACCCCCTCAGCCACGACGGGCCGCCCATTCCAGGCTGAGCAAGGCTGTGTTCACCAGCAAGGCCAGGGATCCCACCGCCAGGGATCCGGCCCAGATCTTGTCGTAGCGACCGGCCTGGGCAATGCCATCGAACAGCAGGGTTCCCAGTCCCCCTGCCCCAAACTTGGCGCCCACGGTGGCAATGGCAATGGCCACAATTGCCGCCAGCCGCAGCCCTGCCAAAACAATGGGCAGCATGAGCGGCACCTGCACCTGCCACCACCGTTGCCAGAGGTTCATCCCCATGCCCTTGGCAGCTTCCAGGATGGCAGGCTCGACCGAGCGCAGGCCCACGCAAAAATGGCGCACCAAGATCACCTGCGTGTAGATCACCATCGCCACCACCACCGAGCGGGCATTGAGGCCAAGCCAGGGCACCAACAAAATGATCAAAGCCAGGCTGGGCACTGTGTACAGGATGCTGAGGATCCCCATGACCGGCAGGGCCAACCAGCGCACGTGGTGAACCAGCAGAGCCAGCGGCACCGCCAGCACCACCGCCATGCCCAAGGTCATCCCCACCATCGCCAGATGCTCTTGGGTGAGCTGCCACATCAGGCCGGGGTGGTTGAGGAGATAGCTCACGCGGATCCCCCCTCCAGCATGGCCAAGCTGCGAATGTGATCCAAGGTCAAAACGCCGATGGCCCGCCCGTCCTCCCACACCGTCAGGGCTGCCGCCCCTGTGCGCAACAGCAGGGACAAGGCTTGCCGCAAAGTGGCCTGGGGCCTCACCATCGCTCCCTCTTGGATTTTGTGGTTGTGCGGGATCCCGGCCATCGCCGTTTCCACCCGCAGCACACTCAACTGCCGTACCATGTCATCTGCCCCCAGCAGTTCCCTGACAAAGGGAGTAGCCGGCTGGGTGAGCAGCCGAAAGGGAGTGTCGAACTGCACCACCCGCCCCTTCTGCATCACCAAAATGCGATCCGCCAGGCGCAGCGCCTCTTCCACATCGTGGGAGACGAACAGGATGGTTTTTTTCAATTGCCGTTGCAGGCGCAGGATCTCCTCTTGCAGCTTGCTGCGGGTAATGGCGTCGATGGCCCCAAAGGGCTCGTCCATCAGCAGCAGCCCTGGATCCCCGGCCAGCGCCCGAGCCAGACCGACCCGCTGTTGTTGTCCACCCGACAGTTGGGCAGGGTAGCGGTGGCGGTACTCGTGGGGGGGCAAATTAACCAAGCTGAGCAGCTCGTCCACCCGCTCGCGGATGCGCTCCTTCGGCCACCCCAAAAGTCGCGGCACTACCGCCACATTCTGGGCCACCGTCATGTGGGGAAACAGCCCCGATTGCTGGATAACATAGCCGATCCGCTGCCGCAGAGCCGTGATGGGAAACTGGCGGATATCCCGCCCGTCCAAGCGAATCTGCCCCTGGGTGGGATCCAGCAAGCGATTCACCATTTTCAGAAGGGTGGTTTTGCCACAGCCAGAAGGCCCCAGGATGACCACCAACTGGCCCGATTCTATGGAAAAACTGCACTCCTCCACAGCCGGCTGGGAACTGTGGGGAAAGCGCAGCGACACCCGCTCGAACTCGACGGTGCTCACCTCAGGGTCTCATGCAACAGGCAAGGTTATTTCTTGAGAATGCCGGCTTCCACCAAGAAGGCTCTGGCCACCTCCGCCGGCTCCTTGCGGTTGCCGCTCACCTCGTAGTTCAACCGCTGCATCACCTCATCCGTCAGCAGAGGGGAGAGGGCATTCAAAGCAGCGGCAATGCCGGGGTTGGCCTCCAGGGTATCCTTGCGCACCACCGGCGCCACCTGGTAGGGGGGGAAAAGCTGCTTGTCATCCTCCAGCAGCACCAGGTCAAAGGCGGCAATTTCTCCATCGGTGCCGAAGGCCACTGCCACATCCGCTTCCCCATTGACCAAGCCCTGGTAGCGGAGGCCGGGATCCACTGCTTTGTAGGCCTTGAGCCGGAAGTTACCGTAGACGGCTTGGATCCCAGGTAGGCCATCCTCGCGGGCTTGAAACTCCGGCGGCCCGATCATCACCAGCTCGCCCGCTTTGGCCACCATGTCCGAGATGGTGGCAATGCCCAGCTCAGCCGCTCTGGCGCGGGTCATGGCCAGGGCCTGGGTGTTGTTCAGGGGGGCGGGATCCAGCCAAATCAGTTGGAACTGGCTCTCGTACTCGCGGGCCACCGTCGCGTACACCTCTGCCGGGTCGCCGCTGCTGGGCAACTTGAGCACTGTCAGCAGGCCAGTGCCGGTGTACTCGGGGTAGAGATCGATCTCGCCGCTCAACAAGCCCGCATGGGCTACCGGTGTTCCGCCCAGGTTGAGCTTGCGCTCCACCGTGAACCCTGCCGCCTCCAGGGCTAAGGCGTACATTTCCCCCAAAATAAACTGCTCGGTAAAGTCCTTGGAGCCGACGGTAATGGGCTTGGCGAGGCCCCCTTGGGGAGTGAGAACAAGAGCTGCCAGCCCCGACAGGGCCAGCAAAGCCAAGCGACGAGTGGTTTTCAGCATAGGCAAGGGGAGAAGGGATCCCAAACTCAAGATCAAGGGGCCCTGCCGAGAGCGTTCCGGCCTGGGCCAGGAAGTTTCGACTGTTAAGTCACCATTAAACCATTATTTTCCCTGAGCCGTAACTGCAAGAACCAACCGTAGAGATCGCCAGTACGGTCACTGCAAGTTGGTTTGAAATAGCCCAAGTGTTCAGCACCGCCCCAGCCCCTCTCCCAGGGGAAGAGGGAAGTTCACCCCCATTGAGAACAACCCTGCTGTGTCGCTGGGGTCAAGGACTCCGTCCCGCTGGCGCGATCGGAGGGGTGGTGAACAACGTCCAAAAGGACTCCGTCCCGCTGGCGCGATCAGCCTCCGCTGGGGGCCGGGAAAGAGCCTGTTACCGCGCGGATCTTCTGTCGCCGCCCGGCTCGCTCGATCTCCAGCTCCAGGGTGCTGCCCACCTCAGTGCGCTCCACCTCCTGTTGCACCTGATCGGCTGTGGTTACGGCACGACCATTGATGGAGAGAATGACATCCCCAGACCGCAGCCCTGCCCGTTCCGCTGGGGATCCCTGGATGACTTCGCCAATCAGTACACCCTGATCCACCGTTATCAAAATGCGGCTATTGGGATCCTGGTTGAGGCGCTCCTTCAGCTCTGGAGTCAGCGTGAGCATGCGGATGCCCAGGTAGGGGTGATCCACCTTGCCGCGAGTGATCAACTGATTGGCCACCCGCTGGGCCGTCTCAATGGGGATGGCGAAGCCCAACCCTTGCGCTCCCTGGATGATGGCGGTGTTCACCCCTATCACCTCCCCTTGAGCGTTGAGCAGCGGGCCGCCGGAGTTGCCGGGGTTAATGGCCGCATCCGTTTGGATAAAAGATACCCGCTTGTCAGGCACCCGAATCTCCCCGCTGGAACGGCCCAAAGCGCTGATGATCCCAGCCGTAACGGTGTTATCCAAACCCAGGGGGTTGCCGATGGCAATGGCCCACTGGCCCGGCTCCAGGGTTTCCGAGCGCCCCAGCTTCACGGTCGGCAGGTTCTGGGCGTTGATCTTCACCACGGCGATGTCCGTAACCGGATCCGAACCGATTACCTGCCCATCAAAGCTGCGGGTATCCTTGAGCGTCACCGTTACCTTGTCGGATCCCTCGACCACATGGGCATTGGTGATGATCTGGCCGTCTGGGCTGATGATGAACCCAGAGCCGGTTCCCTGCTGTCGCCGCTGCCGAGGGATGGAAGGGATCGCTTGGCCAAAGAAATCCCGGAAAAAGGGATCGCTGAAAAACTCCTCCGGAAAAGGCGCAGGGGCGCGCACCGTCCGCTCCGAATCAATGCGAACCACCGCCGGCCCCACCTTTTGGGCCACATCGGCGATGAAATTCAGGTTCAGTTGGGGCGGGGTTGTCGTCGTTTGGGCAGATACCCCCTTGCCCCCCACCAGAGCCGCTCCCAGCCCAATGCCCAGCAGCACCAGCAGCACTGACGAGAGAAGAGACTTCCAAGTGGAGATGGCAAAAGGCTGGAAAGAGGATTGAGCAGGTTGGGCGGAAGCTTCTGACCCGGGAGAGGGCTGGCCCGGCATGGATGTTCTGCGCTTCATAGCTACAAGAAGAGGGTTGGGATGCTGCAAGACTTCGGCCCCACGCAGGGGGAGAAACCTAGGGCCTAATCTAACATGGACAGCAGGGATCCCAGAGTGGGCAACCCTAGCGTTTTTCCGTACTTCTATCTGGAGCGAAGAGCAGCGGAATCTGCTCACCTGAGGTAGCCCATTTCCATTCAGTTGGCTTTGATCAAGATAGGTAAAAGATAGGTAAGGCCCGAAAGGCTCCCGGTTTTGTCCGGTTTGCAGCTAGCGTAGGAATGATGAATGGGGGTAAGACCATGACCAACCCAGCCAGCCGCCTGTTGGCTCCTCTGCTTGGCGGATTGCTCTCAGCGCAGATGGCCGCCCCAGTTTTGGCCCAAATGGGGCCCTTGCCACCACCGCCTGCCGGTGAGGGATGGCGTCCTGTGAATCCTCGCCCCCTTCCCCCTGGCCCTCAACCCCTGCAACCTGGCCAGCCCTTTCAACTGCAAACCACGTTGCTATTGCGCTCTGGGGATCTGATCCAGGCGGTGCATCGCTCCCCAGAAACCCTCTTGATTGCCCCTGGGGAAACCCGCGCCGTCAGCCTTAGCTTGGATACCCCTCTGCGGGACATCTACGGCAACATGGTCGTCCCGGCGGGGGCTGTTTTGGAAGGCCAATTTCAGCCGGTGAGCGGCGGCACCCAGTTTGTTTCGCGGGCTTTGATTTTCAACGGCCAATCCTACCCCCTCTACGCTCAGAGCCAGGTTATCCCGCTGCGCAAGGATCCCCGCCACACTTCCGGGGAAGCGATTGTGCAAGATGCCTTGATTGGGGCAGCTGCGGGGGCCATCTTGGGAGGCTTGTTCGGCGACCGCGTGATCTCGACGGAGAAAGTGCTGGGTGGAGCGGCGGCAGGGGCTGTCATCGGCAATGTAACGGCGCCGGAAGTGGCGGTGATCGACGCCAATGCCAACTTGACTCTGACGGTCACCCAAGATTTTCAGCCCTACCTGCCCTAGCGAGCCCCTGAAAACAGCTCTGGCCCTAGGGACTGGCGGTGAGCCGATCCAGAATCTCCTCGTGGGAGAGGCCCTTGCGCACCCATTCCTCGCAGTGGTGCAGCCGCTGAGCCGTGCCGATGAGGAAGCGGTTGAGATCGGCCCCCAGGGATTCGCAGGTGGTCTGTACGCAGATGAGATCCCGCCCCGAAAGCAATGAGAAGAGGCTGGCCAGCATTCCCGCCTCTAGGTATCCGGCAGGCTCTTGCCGTGTAGAAGCTTCCTCCGGGTTGAAGCTGGCGCGAGCGGCAAGGGCAAACCCGGAATGGCGGATCCCGGCTTGAACCAAGCCGTGGTCAGCAGCGGAAAAGTCCAGCTCCAGGCGTCCCCAACCGTGGGTGGCCCAGAGGTCGCTGAGGGCATCCAGGAAGATCCCCATCGGCAATTCCTGCAGCGGCTGCTGGTAGTAGCCGGAAAGCTCGTCTTCAACACGGCGGAAAAACGCCTCTCCCCAATCGCGGCCACAGTTGTAGAGAATGACGCGGGTGGCTTGGCCAGTTTCATAGCGCAGGCCGGAGTAGAGAGCTTCCAGCAGGGGCATGGGAAAGGCCGCCAAGCGGTATCCTCCGCGGCTGTACAGCAGTCCGGTGTGGATGTCAGGGCGGATGTAGTAGGCAGGGCTAAAGCAGTGTCCGGGCAAGATCTGGTCTTGCAGAATCTCTTGCAGGGTAGTCATGGCTATCTCACAGGGGGATGGACGGATTTGAGGGCGGCTGGAACTTGGCCTTTTGGAGTGAAGGGATGAATGTCCGGTGGATTGGCAAAACTAGGGAATCCATTGAGGGCGAATGGACCTAGTTAACCAGCATGGATTTGGCCAAAAGCAGATAAGGACGGATCATCTCGCTCTCTTCTGCCCCAAAGATGTAGGTCAGGGAGTCGAGCATTAACTTGTAGGCAGGCTGGCATTGGTCGCGCATCTTGAACGATTTCAGGATCGTCTCCAGCCAGTAGAGCAATTTATCCCTCAGGTAGTCTTCGTCGTTGAGCAGCATAGCCATGCAGCAGTAGCGCCACACCATGCTCAGATCCCGGCGGCAGCGCTCCCAGGCCAGGTGACCATGCTGGCGGATTAAATTCGGCATCATCGGCTGAAACTTCTCCATCACCCGATCCAGCAGCTCTTGTTCTTTGGCCTGCAGAACCTGGTAAAGGCGGACCCGCTTCGGGATCCCTTCCACGTAGGCGTGTAGAGTTTTCAACTCATCTGGGCGCAGATAGCGGCCCTCACTTTGGTGCATCAGCTCGGCAACCCTTGAATTCATAGATAGAGCCTCCTTCAGTGGGCTTCACACAAACATTTCCGCCAAGGTGAGAGCCCTCTCCGGCGGAACTGTCTCAGACCTAGAAGAAGAGGGGGAAGGGAACTGGGCCTGAGAAGTGGCGCAGACAGCTTGTAGCTCTTGCCAGTAGGGGGCAAGCAACCCCTGCTGATCCGCCGGCAGGGATCCCTGAACCACTGCCCGTAGCTGAGCGAGCGCTTGCGGCAACCCTAGGTACTGTTCCATCGCACCAAGAGTTACCTGCTGCACAGGGGTGGGATCCCCCAGCAACAGACTCAGGCCCAGGGAGCGCAAACAAAAGGCCAATTGACGAGCCAAGAGGCGCTGAGCCGGGGTTAGAGAAGGTTCTGCCCCCTCTCTGGCGGGATTGCTGCTGGGCAACGCTGTCGCGACGGGGGTTGGCCCCTGCTGTTGCAAAACCTTTTGGATCCAGGTCAGCTCCTGCTGTTGTAAGACCTGGTAAAGCTCCAGCCGTTCTTCAAAAGAGAGAGAGTAACGAATCAGGTCTTGCAGATCGTCGGGTGTTAGGTAACCCCCTTCTCGATCGGCAATGCGCTCCGGCCAAGAGTGAAGGTCATCCATGGGTGAAGTCTCCTTAGAGCACGGATCGAGAGAGCACAACTGAGAGCCCTGAACAAACCAGAGCTAGAGCAAAGCTCCGCCAAACAAGGCGGCAAAATCCTCAAGGGTAAAGGGATCCTCTGCCGGCAATTCCGGCAGCGGCTCTGAGCGTGGGCAGATGCCCGACCAATTGAAGCCGGCAAAAAACTGGCCCACCGACTGGGCAAAGAGCACGGGGGACTGCGGCGGCGGCTCTTGAGCAAAGGGAGCCTTGGCCGGGGGTCGGTTATCCCAGTTCAACCCCTGCAAAAAGACCGCCAGCGGCTGGGTTAAGTCCAGATCGGTGTCTAAGTTGAAGGTGACCATGAGCGTTTCTCCAAAGTGTCGAGGGATCCCAGAGAGCCTTCAAAAGCCACAAGCAAGCCTCACAACTGGTGCAAACGCTGCTCGATCTCGCGGGCGCTGGCCCCTTCGGTGATCCAAAAATTGGCGGCATCAATGCGTTCTTGCCCGCCCAACAGGAACTTGCAGTAGGTTTCCCCCATGGCGTAGCACTGGATCTCGATGCAGGCCAGCTCGCGGGAAGTCATAGCGGTGAAAAACCCGGCAAATAGCCCGGCATAGAGATGACAAACCGGCTTGCCCACATCCCCAAGGGTGCGAGCCACCATCGAGTCAAACAAGTTGATAAACAGGAAGCCTTTTTGTTTGGATTCGGTTTCCACCTCCCACTTGCCCCAGCCCTGAGCCGTAAAAGGCCACCACCAAGTCTCCAGCAAAAACAAAAGGTTGGACTGTTTTACGCCAATCCCATACTCCCGCTCGTACCACTCGGAGAAGTGCTTGGCATCGCGGATGCCCCAATCTCTGCCAATGGTGTACATCACCGCCGCCGAAGCATCTCCCACTTCCCGTTCCAGGCCTGTTTGCAAGCCCACAATAAAGTCTTCGCTGAGCAGGAGATTTTGCGTGTTGTTCCAGTCGATGATCGTGCCCTGATCTCGGTTGAAGCGAAAGAAATCGCGGTAACTGTAGTGAGCATGCTTGTCACGGCCCACAGGCAGGGTGACTGCAGGACGGGGATCCGGTCGAGATGTGGTGGCCATGGCGCTCTCCTGATAAAAAATGGATAATTCTAGATTGCAAAGCAACAGGATTTGGTGGGATTTGTAGGGATCAACTGGGCCAGACAATGCCAATGAGTCAACAAAATGAATGGCTAAGCATTCGATAAACTTGGTCAGCTATCTGAGGGATCCAACATTGTTCAATCCTTGGTTGATTGTCTATAAGACAATGCCCGCTGAGCCCAAGGGATCCCTGAATATCGACAATCCATCAAACTTCCCGAGTTTGGGCCAGCGTATTGCCAATGATGCGGAAGTCCTCATTTTCTAGCTGCTTAACAGTAGAGCGAGTGATGATCTTGCCCTGCTCCACCAAAACCTTCCCCGTCCGTGGGTGCAGCAGGTCTTGTTCGGCCCGCCGACCGATGAGCACTTCGATATCTTTCAGAGAGTTCACGTACATTCCCGGCGGCAGCTCCACCACCACGCCATCGGAAACCACCCTGGCCTGGCAGGCCAGACGAGAATTGCTGCGGGCGCTGGTAATGGTCTCCAGAGTCTTGGCCTCGCGGGGGGTGATGGGAGTGAGGCTTTCCATTCCCTCTTTGACGTAAACATGACAGGTGGCGCAGAGGCCGCGACCGTTACATTCCCGCGAAACCTGCAGCTCCTCCGACAAAATGGCCGACAGCAGATTGCTGTAGGTATCGACCTCCGAGACGCGAGATAAAGGCTCTAGCCGGATTTGTTTAACCATAGACGGGATCCACATTAAGGGCAGACAAAAAACCCCGGCGGGCAGGATCTACTGCATAAGCAACGCAAACAAATCACAACAATTAACTCCCTTCCCTGCAGTCCTTCTGCAGGTCTACGGCAACACCTGATTTCCCAGTCGATTAAAGTTAAATGTAGGTCACCTCAGTGATGAGTCCCGCACAAGCAACTCTGGGGAAGGCTATATTCTTTACTTTATTTTGGATTTGGATGAGGTCATCTTGGATGAAAATGTCATAATCCTTAACTACGTATAAACATGGAATCTTTTTATCGCCCAGAAAGCCACAAAGTGAAATCACGTAAATCAGAGCCAACGACAACCCTTTTGTAAATATTTATCGCGGATCTACGTCGGTTGTTCTATCGTCAAGGTAAATCTCAAGTAGGCTCTTCATAGTCTTTTGTTGGCAGTTTTGTTGCAGAGGGATGTGCTGAAGTCCGCCGTAAAAGCGTATCGAGCCATTTGCTATTCCCTTCATAATTTCTTTAAAGTAGTCCCCCATTTTGTCTGTAAATCGATCTTTTCTGTTTTTGTTGGCTTCGTCGATTGGGAGCTAGGGTTATGGAATCGCGCCAGCAGCGGCAGGATCCGCAAACGTTGCAAAACCTGTTGCGGGCCGCCTATCAGCAGCTTTTGGAACGCCAGCCCTACCAGCACGAGAAAGCGGGAGAACTGGAGAAAATCGAGCAGGACTTTCTCCGCGGGCGGATTGGGATCAAACGTTTGGTTCGTCAAATCGGGGGATCCCGGCTCTACCGGCAACTCTTTTTCAGTGCCGGCTGCAACACCCGCTGTGTAGAGCAGGGCTTCAAGCACTTTTTGGGACGGGCCCCGGCCAGCAAGGAGGAGGTGGCCGCCTACCACGACATTTTGGTGCACCAGGGCTTGCAGGCCATGGTCAATGCCTTTATCGACTCGGAGGAGTACCGCCACCAGTTCGGCAACGACCATCTGCCCCACCCCCGCCAACGGCTGAGCGGCCACCCACCTTTGGCCTACTTGCTGACAAACCAAATGCACCGGCGCCATGAGCTGGGGATGCAGGGATCCCCGCTTTTGCACAGTTTGGCGGCGATGGAAGTGGGGATCCCTTAGGCAGTGGGGCCGGGGAGGAAGTCGAGGGTATAGGCTTGGCGAACCTCCAGACCCGCTGCGCCGATCCCCAGGGCCACCATCTCCTGAAAGTAGGTTTGCCAGCGCTGGTGGGTCATGGCGCCGATCCCCAGCGTGGCGGCATCTCCACTGGTGAGAAGGCCGTAGTCTTTTAGGGCTTGGTGGGCGTAGGCCAGGAGGGCCTCGCTCATGTTGGGGTTGTCTTGGCGGATGAGGCGGTTGCCGGGGCGGGGATCCTCTAGGTAGCTCTGCCAGCCCTGGATGGAGGCAGCTACAAATTTTCGCACCTGCTCCGGGTGCTGTTCGGCAAAGGGGCGGGTGGTCTCCAGGGTGGTGGCGTAGGGGGAATAGCCGTAGTCGGCCAGCAGAAAAACGACGGGATCAAAGCCCCCCTCCTGGCGCACGCGGAAGGGCTCGGAGGTCACATAGCCCTGCTGGGCAGAAGACTTGTCCAGCAAGAAGGGCGTGAGGCTGAGGTTGTAGGGGCGCTTCTGCTCGTCGGTAAAGCCAAATTTGGCCCGCAAAAAAGGCCAGTAGGTGAGGTTGGCCCCCGGTGACACCCAGATGGGCTTGCCCCGCAGGTCTTCCAGGCGCTCGATGCCCACCCCTGGATGGGCCAAGAGACACTGGGGATCCTTCTGGAAAAAGGCGGCCACGGTAAGAACAGGGATCCCAGCTTGCAGAGCCGCCAGAGCGTCGGGGCTGCCGCCGAGCACAAAATCTGCCGCTCCCCCGGCTAGCAGTTGCAGCACGTTAACCGCCGTTCCTCCCATGCGGATTTCCACCTGCAGACCGTAGTCGGCGTAGATGCCAGTGGCCAGGGCTTGGTAAAAGCCGCCGTGTTCGGCCTGGGCGTACCAGTTGGTGACCAGTCGCAAGGGCCGGGATCTGGCCGAAGAGGGGCGGGAGCCCGCTCCTACTGCTAGCAGAGCAGCTCCACTGGCCAAAAAACGCCGCCGCGGCCAAGGCTCTGGAGTTACACCGGACATAGGCAGGGATCCTCAGGCGGCCACGCTTTCAGTATCTCGCAAGTAGACCAGTTTTTCCTCAGGCTGGCCACCCCTTGGAAGAGGAGCTGTTGGGAGGCGTCTTCGATTTATATTTGCAAAGCAAGCGGGATCCCCTTCTTACAAGGGGCAAGATCGACATTCCAAGGGGTAGGGCATGGGCAAGGTGTATCTAGTGGGGGCAGGGCTGGGCGGGCGGGCGGGCCTGACGCAGGGAGCACTGGAGATCCTACGGCAGGCTGAGGCTATCTGGATCGACGAGCTGGTGGATGAGCGCTTGTTGGCAGAGTTGCCGCCGCAGGCGCAGGTGTGGCGACGCTCTGGGCCAGGAAGCCTCCAGGAGGGCATCCACTGGCTCATCCAGCGCTGCCGAGAAGGCAAACAGGTGGTTCACCTCAAGTCAGGGGATCCCTTGATCTTTGGCCGCGCTCGCGAGGAGATCCAAGCCCTTAGGGAGGCGGGCTGTCCCTTTGAGATTTGGCCGGGGTTGTCGTCGGCCCTGGCTGGCCCCCTCTGGGCAGGGATCCCCCTGACCGATAAGCACTTAAGCCGCGTTTTTGCCGTGCTGACTGCCCACGATCTAGAGGCCTTGCCCTGGAGCGCCCTGGCCCAGTTGGATACTTTGGTGATTTTGATGGGATCCCGGCAGCGACAGCACATTGGCGCACGGCTGGTGGAGTCTGGGATCCCGGCAGACCGACCGGTGGCTGTGATCTGGGGAGCGGGGCAAGCAGAGCAGCAGGTGTGGGTGGGCACCTTGGCCGAGCTGCAGCAGGGGGAGAGTGAGGCAAAGTTGCCGGGCCTACTGGTGGTTGGGGAGGTGGTGCGGCTGCGGCAGGACTTTTTGCCGGGGATCCCTCCTTTGCCTCCGCCGGCTCCCCTGGCAGGCAAGACGGTTCTCGTCACCCGTTCCGAGGGGCAATCACCAGCTTTTTGTGAGTTGCTGCAGGCCCAGGGGGCGCGGGTGCTGGAAATGCCGACTCTGGTGATCCAGCCGCCCACCTGTTGGGATCCCTTGGATACAGCCATTGCCAACCTGGAACAATTCGACTGGCTGCTGCTGACCTCTGCCAATGGAGTGCAGGCTTTCTTTGAGCGGCTGCAGCGGCAGGGGCGAGATAGCCGAGCACTCCACTCCCTGCAAGTGGCGGTGGTGGGATCCAAAACCGCTTCCGTGCTGGCCCAGTACGGCATTCGCCCGGATCTGATGCCCTCCGAGTTTGTGGCCGAAGCCCTGCTACCCATTTGGCCGCAGCCAGTGCAGGGGCAGCGCATCCTCTTTCCCCGCGTTGAGTCAGGAGGGCGGGAGGAGCTGGTACAGGGGTTGCGGCAGCGAGGAGCAGAGGTGGTGGAGGTGGCCGCCTATCAGTCCGCCTGTCCAGCAGCAGCGGATCCCCAGGTCCTGGAAGCTCTTAAAGCCCACCAGGTGGACATCCTCACCTTTGCCAGCTCCAAGACAGTACAGCATTTTGCCCACTTGATCCAGCAGGCAGGGCTAGGCCCTGAGATCTGGGATCCACCCGTGCAGATTGCCGCCATTGGCCCCAAGACGGCCGCAACCTGCAAGGCTGCATTTGGTCGAGTGGACATCGCAGCCCAGGAGTATACTTTGGAAGGATTGGTGGAAGCCCTCATCCAAGCGACCAACCGTTCTACCTAGCCTTTTCAGGCCGTTCGCGGTAGCGGTGCAGAGTACCCAGGTGCTCCTCATAGTGAGCCCCCATCAGCCAAACGGAACTCTCCTGGCCCGGCATCCCAATAGATACACCCAGACACCATGTGGCAGACGGCCAAGCTCTACGAAGACATTCTTTACGAAAAAACGGATGGCATTGCCAAGATCACCATCAACCGTCCCCACAAGCGCAACGCCTTCCGCCCCAAGACCATTGCCGAGCTGATTGATGCGTTTGCCGATGTGCGAGAGGATCCCAGGATTGGAGTAGTGCTCTTAACAGGCGCCGGGCCCCATACCGATGGGAAGTATGCCTTCTGCGCCGGCGGGGATCAAAGCGTACGGGGCGAGGCCGGTTACCTGGATGAGGCCGGGATCCCTCGTCTCAATGTGCTGGATCTGCAGCGCATCATCCGCTCTTTGCCCAAGGTGGTGATTGCCCTAGTGGCAGGCTACGCCATTGGGGGTGGCCATGTTTTGCATCTCATCTGCGACCTGACCATTGCCGCCGATAATGCCATCTTTGGGCAAACCGGCCCTAGGGTGGGCAGCTTCGATGGGGGCTTTGGGGCCGCCTACCTGGCGCGAGTGGTGGGGCAAAAAAAAGCCCGCGAGATTTGGTTCCTCTGCCGCCAATACACCGCAGCCCAAGCCCTAGAGATGGGTCTGGTCAATGCCGTGGTGCCGGTGGAAGAGCTGGAAGCTGAAGGGATCCGCTGGGCGCAAGAAATTCTCCAGCACAGCCCCTTAGCCATCCGCTGCCTCAAAGCCGCCTTCAACGCCGACTGCGATGGGCAGGTGGGGCTGCAGGAGCTGGCCGGAGATGCGACGTTGCTGTTCTACATGACCGAAGAAGCTGCTGAGGGCAAACGCGCCTTTTTGGAAAAGCGCCCACCTAACTTTCGCCAGTTTCCCTGGCTGCCATAGTTTGTTTGTTTTCATTAATTCCACTTCCCCGAAGGGAAGCGACCCGCCTGTGCTGTGCGATTCAGCGGCTGTACGACCAGAGTTTCCATTAATTCCACTTCCCCGAAGGGAAGCGACTGCCTATCTACTCTTTTTACTCCTGCTCTTAGCCTTCCCGTTTCTCTGGTTGGTGGTTACCCTAGATGCGGTTCAAGTTGCTGTTGCAAAGCTCGGATTTTCTCCTAACCTATCTCTTGTGCTGCTGACCCTAGTAATTATTGGGAGTACGATTAATATCCCCCTTTATGAGAGAGTTTCCAAAGTAGCTATGGTACCTGATTTGGATCGATTGTGGACGATGCGCTTCTTTTGGGGTATTCCCTTAAGGCGAATTGAACAGAAAACGATTGTGGCGTTGAATGTCGGGGGTGGTCTGATTCCAACCCTATTGGCCATTTATCAGTTTACCTGTGTTTCGCCAATTTTGATTGTGCTTGTCACGGCTGTGGTGACAATAGTTAGTTATTATTCTGCCCAGGTGGTGCCGGGGATTGGGATTCAAATGAATGCCTTGATTGCTCCCCTAACGGCGGCGATGACTTCTGTGCTATTAACGGCGGGGTCTGATGTTGTGGCAGCACCGATTGCCTTTGCTGGCGGTGTATTGGGAACACTAATTGGGGCTGACCTGTTACACCTGCCCCAAATTGAGCGGATGACTCCAGGCATTCTTAGTATTGGTGGGGCTGGGGTTTTTGATGGTATTGCGCTGTGCGGTTTATTCGCCGTTTTGCTGACTTAGAAATTACTCAGAAATTCCAACAATTCACTTAATTGGTACATTCGGTTGGCTCGTAATTTATTCTGAAAAACGTTCTGAACAACACGACTTATCCCTAAAATTGATCCCCCATTAAGATGGTTTTTCTACCCACTCGTACAGTTCTAAATCCGTTGAGGCGCAGGAGTGACAGCCCCCACACTTCCGCTGGTGTACGGGGCGCACCCGCCCTTTGCGAATTAATACATCCAGGATCGGACGCAGGGCATCCGCATCCATTTGCCAGTGTTGACATAATTTGGTCAACGAAACTTGCCGGTGCGTTTGCAGATAACGTTGTAGGTCTTGCAAGAGCATCCCTTACCTCCCGGAGGGTACCCGCCGCAAACGGGGGCTACTGACGGCACGCAATCCCCACAAAACCCCCAACTGTACCAGCATGAGTCCCAATACCCACAACAGGGAACGTGCGGGGTGTTCATTAAAAGTCATGAACTGGTAATAAAAGGTGGCAACCCAATAGGCTAGCCCGGTTGTCCAACAAGCGATAAACACCGTCCAGCCCAGATTGGTTTCCCGATAAACCGCCGCCGTTGCCGACACACAGGGGAAATACAGCAGGACAAACAGCAGAAACGCAATCGCCGCCGTAGTACTGCCAAAGCGGGAAGCCATCTGCCCAAAGGTAGTCGTCTGCACCCCCAACTCCTCCGCCACTGCCTCCTCATCCCCACTCCTGCGGACTACCCCCATCCCCAGCGGGTCCAGCAACTGCTCCCCTAGGGCGGCAAAATTTTGGGGAATGCTGGCAACTGCTTCCTGGAGACCACCCCACAGGTCAAATGCCGCCGGTGGTTCCCCACTATCTGCCGCTTCCGCCTGCGCCAACTGCCCATAGAGGGAATTCATGGTTCCCACCATCACCTCCTTGGCAAACGTCCCGGTAAATATCCCCACCGTTGCCGGCCAATTCTCCGGTTGCACGCCCATCGGTGCAAATACCGGCGTAATCTGCCGCCCAACCGCACTGAGCAGGGAATCGGTACTGTCCTGTTTCCCAAAGGAACCATCCGTTCCCACCGAATTTAAAAAGCCCAAAATCACCACCATCACGATAATCATCCGCCCCGCTTTGGTAATAAACGCTTGCAACCGTCCCCAGGCGTGGATGGCTACCCCCTTGAGCGTGGGCAAATGGTAGGGCGGCAATTCCATAATGAAGGGAGCCGCTATCCCCTGTAGCAGGGTGCTTTTCATAACCAAACCCGTAAACACCGCCGCCCCAATGCCAATCAGGTAAAGCAGAAACACCACATTTTGGGCATTTTTCGGAAAAAACGCCGCCCCAAACAGGGCATACACGGACAGCCGCGCCCCGCAGGACATAAACGGGTTCATCAGAATCGTCATCAACCGATCCCGCCGATTTTCCAGGGTACGGGTCGCCATAATGGCGGGGATATTGCACCCAAACCCCACCAGCATCGGCACAAAGGACTTCCCCGGCAAGCCAATCCACCGCATCAGCCGGTCCATCACAAACGCCGCCCGCGCCAAATACCCGGAATCCTCCAACACCGATAAAAAGACAAACAATAAGCCAATTTGGGGAATGAAGGTCGCCGTCGTTTGAATGCCACCCCCCACCCCGTCCGCCAACAGCCCAATCAACCAGCCGGGTGCATGGAGTTGGGTCAACAGATGCGCCGTGCCCTTCACCGCAATCGTGCCCACCCCTATATCAAAAAAATCCACAAAGGCTCCCCCCACATTCATCGCCACGAAGAACATGAGGTACATCACCCCGAGGAAGATGGGAATCCCCAGCCACCGGTGCAACACCCAGCGGTCAATCCGATCCGAAAGCGTTTGGCTAACCTGCCCAGCGAAAGTGACCGTCGCCCCCATCACCTCCCGAATCCAGGTGTAACGGACATCGGCAACCAAGAGGTCAATGTCTTCCCCCAAGGTTTGAAAAATCTCCTGCCGATGGGTTTCTAACACCGGTGCAACGTTCGCCCCATCCACCGCTTGCAACCCGTACAGCACCGCCCAAGGGGAACCCAGACCTGCTGTATGGGAAAGTTCGGTAAAGGCTTGCTCGATCACCGGGGGATAAACAGGGCGCACCCCCGCCCCCTGCGGCTGGGTCAATGCCTGCCGGATGACTGCCTTAAGTTCTGCCACCCCCCGCCCCCGATGGGCACACAAAGGCACGACCGGACAGCCCAACCGCTGTTGCAAACCAGCCACGTCAATCCGTATCCCCCGCCCTTCCGCTTGATCCATCATGTTCAGGGCAATTACCAGCGGCACCCCCATTTCCAAAAGCTGGGTCGTCAGGTAAAGATTCCGCTCCAGATTGCTGGCATCCAGGATATTCACCACCAGGTTGGCTTCACCGCTGAGCAGGTAATCCCGTGCCACCTGTTCATCCAGCCCCGTGCCCCCCGCTGCCACATCCAGGGAATAAATCCCCGGCAAATCCACCACCGTCACCGTTTGCCCCTGATCCCGGTAGGTGCCCTCCTTGCGTTCCACCGTCACCCCGGGCCAATTCCCCACCCGTTGGCGCGCCCCCGTCAAGGCATTGAATAGGGTCGTTTTCCCACAGTTGGGATTTCCCAGTAAGGCAATCGTCCGCTTGCTCATTGCCCATCGCTCCCTAAATTTGCTTCTCCCTCCACCGGCACTACCTGCAGCACCGCCGCTTCCCCTTTGCGCAGACTCAGGGCAAACCCCCGCACCTCAATTTCCGTCGGGTCTCCCAAGGGCGCATGGCGTTTCACCTGCAGGATCGTCCCCGGCGTTAAGCCCATCCCCAGCAATTTCCGCTTGTAATCCCCCGCTCCCGGCGCATAGCCCACCACCCGCACCCGACTGCCAATAGTCGCCTCCCCCAAGGTCATCCTGGGCATTGCCGCCTCCCATCGCTCGACACCAATCCGTTCCGCCATACCCGCCCCCAACCCCCACCGCTGACCTTGACATTCCACCAGCACCGACCCGGAATCCAGATGGCTCAGCACCGTCAGCACCGCCCCCTGGGTAATGCCCATGCCCACCAACCGGGGATTGGCATCATCACAATCCACCCGCACCACCCGCACCCGTTCCCCTGCCCGCATTTGAGATAGGGGCATTATTTGCAAATTACCTTCACTAGCAATTCCCGGCTTAGCCCGGCTCACTGCCGCCTCGTTGACATAGGTAAAACCCAGTTTTTGACCGTTATTTCCCGGCTGACTCCCTGAATGTGGCACCAGAACCTCCTTGATTATTAGTGGCGTTTGTAATAACTTTAGACCTGAACATAATAAATATTATTCTCAATTCAATTAAATTGAAACACAAAGGCAACCCGACGGCGCCCCTGCCTTAAGCAAGTTTTAATGCTCAGGACGCCAAATTGCTATCAAATATTACGGATGGGATGGATTATAACTGGGAGGATTCTTGGGAGCGATTGTTTTGCAATGTACTGCCAATACCCTGCAAAATCCCCCGCCCAATCAAGCCCAAGCCCCGCCCAATGATCCGGGTGAGCAGGTAGGCACTGGTACGGCCAATGTAATTTGCCACCGCCCGCAGTATGGGTGCCACCGCATCTTGAAACTCCAACCAGAGGGTGACCAGCCAGGGAATGCCCCGGAGTTGGGCCAGTTCCGCCGTGCGCCCCGCATACACCGGGTACAGGACAATCGCCTGGTCTTGGATACGCAAAAGTTGATAACAACTCTCAAAAATCGCCCGGGGTTCGTCCCAGTAGCGTTGCCAGCGGTAGCGTTGGGAAAGTTGGTTGCGGAGCCGTTCGGTTTCCCGGGTAGAGAGCAGGTTGCGGCGATAAAACCGTTGCTTCACCGATTCATGGTGGGGAAAGCAGTTGAGCAGGGGTTGCACCACCCCGTTGGCGACCTGGATCACCAGATTTTCCAGGAGGATGGCGGCGTGGTCGCTGGCGATTTGGCTGTTGGCCGCATACAAGACCCCATCAATGCCCAGGGGCGTTTGAAAGAGATGAAAGCTAAAAAGGTCCTTGACCAGGGGAATTTTGTCTAAAATCAGGGCGCGCACCGTGTCCCGTTGTGCTAGGAGGATGTCAATCACATCCTGCCCGTCAATGGTGTAATAACGTCCGACAAAATCCGTCAGGGCTTCCTGCCACAGCCGTTCCACCAACTCGGGGCAACGGGGGGTCAGTGCCTCGGGGGTGATGCGGGCTTCGAGCAATTCCGCCAGCAGGGCTTCCCACCGATTGAGAATGGTATTCCACAGTTCCCGTTGTTTTTCAAACCGGAGCAGGTCGGTTTCCAATAATAGATTGCTGGTGTTGGTCAGGGGTTGGTTGAATTTTTGCCGCACCTGGCTCAATCGTTCCCCACTGGGGAGGGCAGGGGGGGGAGTCGCCACGGCGGGGGGGCCAACACGGCTCCCGGTCGCCACAGCCAGGTGATCAACCGGCGGGCGGCGTGCAATTCCCGGATGCGCCCCCGGGTGATCTGGGTTGCCAGCCAGGGACGGGGACGTTGGGCCCATTGCTGGCATTGCGCCAGGGCCGTCTCAATTTGCGCCAAACCCTGGGTATACAACTCGGAACGCCAGCGGGGGGTGAGGATGGCCGGTTGCAACCAGGGGGAATAGCCCCCAAGATGGCCTGCATCCATTGCCAGAGGGTCGCCGCCGGGGTGTACCGTTCCACATACGCCGCTAGCCCCAGTTGTTGAAATTGTAAAAGCTGATCCCGGCTCACCGGGGGGCCCAGGGCGAGGATGGGCAGGTGGGGGTAACGGCGGCGCAGGGATTGGCACAGGGGAATGTCCACCGGTTCCAAATCCACCACCAGCAAATTCACCAGGGGTTGGGTCTGTTGCAACCGTTCGCTCAAGAGATTTTGCAAATCCCCCGGTTGGTCGCTGGCCAAAGTTTGGATCCGCTGCATTAATTCTCTGGAATCTAAGGAATTATTTTCATTAACCAGTTGTCCCAATAAAGAAGTCCAGACAGGAACTGTTCTCTGTCTTACTTTACCCTCTTGAGCATTGGACTGGTTAACATATCCTATGGCCGAGAGTAAGCCAAAAACTCTCAGGTGCTGGGAAAGTCGGAGCACTGCGTTGAGATCTTCCTGAGAAAGAGACTGTTTCCCCTGAGATTTTATGTACTGTTGGATGTGTTTATAGGCTAGCAGGCTGATATGCTCCGGGCGCACGCCTGTTGGTTGTTGCTCAGACGACGTAGGAACAGGGGATCTGTCTATTGGCGGGTTGGTTAGCTTTGCTCTCCAATTTGGGATTTGGAGGAACGGGCTTAGGAGAGCTCTTGGCGTACTTGTTTTTCGACATCCTTAAACTCCTGCGGTGTTTTCAGATTTGGCTTGTAGAGCGGGCGGAGAAGCATTGGAGACCCATCCTTGAACCCAGCCTCGTCCAACGTTGGCTTGTCCTCCTACTTGGAACAAACCTTGAAGAATGTTGATCAAAATCTCATGTTCTTGGGTGAGATCTTGCTGATAGGGCAGGGGGCTATATCCCCAAGTAAAATAAAGAATCGTGTCACGAGGGATGCACACATCTGTCCAAAACACTTCTGCCGAGCCTACTTGGTTAGCTCCTTCAGGATCTTCCTGAATCTTGTTACGGATCTGCGTCCAAAGGGAGTGCTCCATCAAGATCTGGAAATCGCTGTTGGGAAGAATGATCCGATTGTGTTTCCAGGTTTTTTGGGTATCCCCCTGTAAAACAGTAGGCCACTCCCCAACCAGTGAGAAGGTTTGCCCTTCAGGGAGTTTCTCAACATGCACTTCTGCGTCTGCCACAACATAAACACCAGGTTTTGTTCCTACAGGGGTTCTGGGGAGAACTGGAAGAGGCTGACGGCACAGCAAGGCGTGATCTCGCAGTAGGGAATGACAGCTCACCCAACAGAAAACGGAATCGGATCCCTCTAGAGACATGGTGCGCATCGGCACCCACAGTAAACGGGCATCTCCAAACCAGACTTGGTGAACCCCCATCTGGCCGTCTTTTTGGAGTTCCCGTCCAAAGAGGGTATCAGCGATTTCTGGATCTTGGAGTGTCACCTCGTTCCGCAGGCTTCCTCGTAAAGAGGATCCTGGGATGTAGGGAAAGTTGGTGTGAGATTCACGGGCAATTTCCAGGATATTGCCTAAGTCGCCTTCTCCACCGCAATGGATGGGGGCAAGGCTGTAAAGATAGCCAACGCGAAAGTCAGGTTGAATCATTTTACAATTCCCCACAAAAGTGTTCCGTAATTTAATGATGCAAAGGTCTGGGACTGGGCGCATGGATTGCCTATAAGCTGCCTTGGCAGTGGTGGATCCTCCTTGAAGTGATACACTGTGCCGGCGGGGATGAAAGCCCGTTGAGGTAGCAGCGCAAAGTCTAATCGCTCACTGCCCTGTCGCCGAACCGCAGAAATTCCACCCCATAGCAAGGCCCGATCCGTGGCGCATCCCGCCAGATAAGGCTGCCACTGGGAGGGATAGGCCTGATAGATGCGGGGATCCGCTTCAGGCTGCGCTAGGCCCGGAGTGAGGAGATAAGCCACCCGACCCGTCCCCTGCCGAAATCGCTCCCAATCGATGCCAGGATCCCAATCTTCCAGAGGCGTGACCAAGGCGCGATGTCCCTCTCCCCCCAGGCGAACGGTGGTGGTCGGGATCCGAGCACTGATGGCTGCCGCCAATCGCCATCCCCACCGCAGTCGGGTTGCCACCTCGGTGAAGTAGCCAGCTTCATCTTTCACCTGGCGGGTATCGGGTTTGATGTCGATGTGAGGTAACACCTGGGTATCCCAGGGATCCTCATGAAAGTCGTCGGCATGGGGTAGGGATCCTTGGAGATAAGCACTCAGTGCCGAGGCCCGCATCCAGGGGTGGGGACGGCCTTTGATGTACTCCCCTTTTTTGAGAGAGGGGGGCACCAGGGGCGGGAGTTTTTGATCATCCCAGCCGATAGGTTTCCAAGGATCCCCCTCAGCCGGCTGTAGGCGAGAGTATTGGTCTCCCCGGACTTTCTCTTCGAAGTTGTCTTCTGGGGTCGTGTCTGGATCGGCATGGGGATCCGATTGACCCGTAGCCAACAGATCTTTGGGAGTCGGTAGCCAGAGCGTATCTCGCTCATCCGGGAGAAATGGCCCCAGGAACTTGAGATTTCGAGCCTTGTCTGAGGTGTAGGGCAGGGCGGAGCGTAGCGCTTGAAAGATCGTGGTGGGCATAGGGGGAAATAATCCTTTCGCCCAGGATCCCTCGCCGGGAGAAAAAGGTTTGCTCTCGCGGAAGAGCAGCACATCGACAGGCTCTAGGGCATACCAGTGCAGTTGGGTTTCAGACATGAGAATTACCTGCCTTGTGGAAATAAATCTTCAACAATTTCCTGAGGTTTTTTGATCCAATCATCTCGTTGTTTTTTCTTGTCTATCCAAAAGGCTGAGAATCTCAAGAGATTACCCAAATCTACCGGAGTGGCGCCCAGAGCCTCTGACTTGCCTTGAAACTCGAATGCCCAGCTTTCCCAGGCATTGATCCAGTTCACCAAAAGCTCCCGAACAGGTTCCAGCTTCTCAGCTCGGTCTAGTCGCGCCAAAATCGTGGTGGTGGCCAGCTTAAACAGCTTGTTATTTGCAGAGATCACACAGCGCAGCGGCAGTTCTTCGGCCAAACGATATAGCACTGGCCCCAGATCCAGTTCCGGCCCTTGCTTTAACCAGTCCCACCATTGCTCCAGCAGTTCCCCTTTCATCAGGGCCTCCAAGGTATTCCCGGATTGGTAAATGACCCGGAAGCAAAGACCATCCTTGCCAGGGATCTTCTTGGCTCGATGCTTCTCAGCTTCCCAGAGATTTTCCAGGACGGTGGGCAGAGGGATCCCTTTGTTGGCGATCACCACGCCGATGCTCATGGTGGCTCCTTCGCCCATGGTGAAAAGGGGACGATTGGGCAGGCCGGAGAGATCTTTACCCGGCTGGGGATGCCAAAATCCTCCTTCAAATCTGAACTCGTCTTTGGGATCCGCTTTCCCACACCAAGCTGCACGCAGGGAGAGGAGATATTCGGGCAAATCTTCTAGGGGCAGCAAAGCCATGACATCATCCCCGCCACTGTAGACCACCCGACCGCAGAAGCGTTTTTCCGTTAAGTAAGGAACCAGCCGATTGGAGAAATCCAACAAGGCTCGGTTGAGGCCCACGTGGGTGGCCGGCCCCATGCGCTTTTTGACATTCTTCAAAAGCTGCTGCCACTCCAAGCCATTTTTCTTCAATTGATCGGCAACTCCTTCGGCCAGGTAGGTTTCGTAGGGGTGCAGCCTGGAGCCGCTGACATACTTGCCCATGTTGTCTCCATCCGCCAGTACAATCACCCACCAGTCGGAGGGACTGCCCCCGGTTAGACCCACCTGTCGATGGGCTTGATCCACGGCTTCTCGCAATAGGGCAATATCTTCAGGATCCTGGAGCCCCAGATCGTCCACCAGCCATCTGCTGGAAAACATCACTCCGTTGTAGGGTGCTTCTCCCCTCGTCCGCTGGGAGAGGGGTTGGGGATCAGGAATCATTTGCTCATCCGTCTTCGGCACCTGAAAAGGGCGGCGAGTCAGGGATCCAAATCGATCTCGATATTCCGGCAGAACTTGTCGGATCTGCTTCTCCAACACGTGCCAATACTGTTTCACCTTTTCGGGAGCATCATGGGCAAAGCGGGCTGCTGCAATGGAGCTGAGGTTGGGAAACCGGATCAGGTTTTCCAGATCGTCCTCTTCTTCGGCTACTCCCAGAGAGTTGGCAATGCCCCCATACTTCCAGGCCATGCGTTTGGTCAGTTCCACCGCGTTCAACATCTCCGAGCCATTGAAAAGCCCCGGATAAACTTCGGCCATCAGTTTCCAGAACATGCGCAGGGATCCCGCCGGTAGCCCTGCCCCTTCACAGAATCGATCCCGATAGAGCAGATTGGGGTGAACTGCACTGTACATGCCTGAGAGGGTAGACCGCTCCCCAGGGGCCACTGGGACCTGCCAGGTACGGGTATTTTTGATGGCCTGAATCGACTGGCCCAGACGCGCCTGCAAGCTGCCCCACCAGGTGCCCACATTCAAATTTCCGTAGGCTTTTTCTTCAGGGTTGGTCGGCAATTCAAATCGGCTTTGAGCTAGAGTTTGCTGGGATTCTTTCCAGGACTTGTAGTCGGGATCTTTAGTTTTGGCTTGCAAAGGCTTGTCGGGATCCCCCAGCGGAACCAGAGTCCAATAGCTTTCCCAAGTATGATCTAGCTGAGCCTCCCAAAGCTTATTCCATTCCCAATTGGATTGGTGCTTCCATTTCTCAAACTCTCTTTCGTAGTTGATGTGGGATCCTTCGGTAGTTCCCATGGTTGGGGCAATTTTTTCCCATATTTCCGATCCTCTATCATTGAGAGTTTGTACACATCTCTCACGAATATGATCTCGGACTTTAGTTCCAACCTCTTTCCAGATTTTGCGCATCTCCTGCGTGATTTTTTCTGCAAAGGCTTTGGCCTCTTCTCTGGGCACCAGAGCCGTGATCACGTTGGGAAATCCGGCAGTGCTTAGACTGGTGGACACGTGATCGTTGAATCGAGTTATGGGAGTGGATCCCTGGGCATCTCCATGGCAGTTATCAAGCCGGTCAATCTCTCGGAAATAGCACTCAAACTCCGGGAACTTCTTCAGGATCCAGGCATCGATGATCTCTTGACCCCACAGAGAAGGGGTAATCACGGCATCCGGCCCGTAGCGCTCAGCAATGAACCAGCAGAGGCGGGCACTCAGGTAGTGCAGCAGATAGGATCCAGACCAAAAGTCCAATAATTTCCTGGAAGATTTGATAAACTCTTGCACTGGAGAGAAGGTGAACAACATAAAGATCAGCGCGAGAGATCGGATCCGAGGGTTGCCACTCACGCGGGAACAAGGCCCCGGCCAGCGCCGAGACAATACTGTTGTGATCGTGGATGGGACAGTCTGGGATGCGAGTGTCGGCAGGCAACAAAAGAGCGGCGGGAGTGTTGATCCCAGTTTCTTGAACCACCAACTGGGGATAAAACCGCCAGAACCACCAGAAGGCTTTTTCCGGATCTGCATGGCGCACCTGCTCATAGGGGATGATCCGATTTTGAATCTCTTCCAGTTGTGCTTCGGTTAGCTGATTCCAAATCTGGATATCCTGCTTTTCTCCAGACAGAGGGTGACGCACTTCCACTTGGGTAAGCCCGCCCAGTTGCTCCGCATCTTTATAGACGTTTCTGATGGTCAATCGATCTGAGGCAGCAGCAATATGATCCGAAATCACCCCCTGATGAGACTGCCACCACTCCTCCAACTCCGCCCCGTGATGATACAACTCCGCCACCTGCTGCCAAGGGCCTTTGCCGTTTTTGTACTGATACAAAGACTTGAGCTGGGGATCGTGTAGCAGGGCAAACAGTTTTCGACGAAAATAGGCTGTTGTTTCCACCGATTTTTCCATTAGTTCCACTTCCTCCTGAACACTTGAACAACAGCATAAATGGGTACCTATATCCTGCTGCCACCGGTAACGCGAACGGCAAAATAGTTCATATTGCTAAACAACAAGGGATCCCGGCGGGGAGAGCACCCCTGGCCCACCCCAACTTTCCACCTTGGCCAGGGTGTGGTCGGTGAGGGGATAGAAACGAACGTGGTCTTCCGGCAAACGGAGACGAGGTTGAAGTCGGCGTTTCAAGTCTTGGTACTGATGCTGCTCCAGTCGGCATTCAAAGACGCTGTACTGAACCCGCCGGCCATAGCCTTCAAGCAAGTCAGAGACTTTCTTGCGTCGTTTGTTGTCGGGGATGTCGTAGGTGATGACGTAGAGCTGCATGTGGGATCCCCTCAGCGGATGAGGAACGGCAAGTAAACAGGGATCTGATCATTTACAAACTGCTTGTAGGTCAGCACCTGCCGGTTGATGACGGCCCAGCACAGTACCCCATGTGGGAAAGATAGGCGATGGGGATGTTGGGCTCTAGGCAACTCTGGATCAGTTGGGTTGTGACTTGGGCATGGCCAAAGATCAAAATCTGATCCAAGTGGGGCAATTGAGCCTGTTGAAGAACAGCTCCAGCCCGTTTGACAACCAGGCGTTCCTGGTCGAGGCTGAGGTAGCAATCCTGTTGGGACACATAGAGTGTTCTACCCATGAGGCCACTCCCAGAAGCCTAAAATTGAAGCTGAGGTGGGAACAAAACGGGGTCTTCTTCAAGTTAAAAGTCAGGCCCAAAAATGCTGTAAGGGAAGATGCGAATGGCGAAAAAGCAGAGCAGGGTTTCTGGTGTGGGATCCGTTCGTGACGGTGCGCTCCTGATGAAAGATCTGCAAACCCTGAGACACTACGGCATCCTTGGGGATCTGGTGTATCGTTGGGGCTACTATCTCGGCTCTAGCACCATGACCGAAGTGGAGTCCAACGCCGCCCTCAGCGAGGGGATCCCAAAGCCCAAGAGGTCTTTCAGGCCCAAAAGCCGCGGTTCGGTTGACGCAGACGAGACAGAGCAAATCAGGGCACTGAAGGTCTCACTCTGGCAAACGAGCAAAGCTGACCCCTCGGTAGTAGTAGGCCAAAATTTGGCGGTAAGTCCAGCCTCGGCGGGCCAATTCTTGGGCGCCCCACTGGCTCATGCCAATGCCATGCCCAAACTTGGGATAGGGGCTGACATCCGGTAAGCTCATCAAATAAGGGATCCCACTCACCCCGACGGTTTGGCCGCCGCTGCTGGCGCTGTACATGGCATTGACAAACTGACCCCCATACACCATGACCACACCACGGGTGGCTTGTGTTGCTTCCAGGGCGGCTGCCGACCGCTGGGAAAGCCCTCGGTACACCTGGGAGCGAGTATCGCTAAACACATCAAACCAACCGCGGGAATTGCGATGGTAAAGAACGTAGCTGCGGGCTGCCACCGCTTGCGCCTTCAGGGCTTCTGGGAAGAACCGGGATCCCATTTCTGCATCCACCACACTGGCCACATAGTCTTCTAGATCCACGTAGTTGATGGCCATCACCATGTTGTAGCCAGTCAAGAGCACCTTGCCCGAGTACCAGCGGCCATTCACTGCCACCAGGCCACCCTCCTGAGGTTCGATGAACAGCACCGGGTCAACCACCCCATGCAGACGCACCCCTTGAGGGCTGGGCTGAGCCAAAAACCCTTGCATAGGGGGCAGATCTGCCAGCACCTCTCCCCGACCGTTGATCAGTTGGGCAGGGAGAGAAACGCCTACCACCAGAGGGGCAGTGGTATCGGCCAATTGCACTCGCACTGTCACCCCCCAGACAGACTCCACCCATCCCCAGAAGGCACTGACCACCAGGGATCCCATCAGGGCCAGCCAATGCCGCGCTTCCATAGCCCGTGCCCAGAGTTGCTTTTTGTACACCAACTCCAACTTAGGATAGGGCGAGTTTCCAGAAATGGGCCGGTTTGTCTGTAGAAACTGCAGAGGGCTTGAGTCTCAATTCAGGTGTGGATCAGGTGTGGAGCAGGGGAGATCTGATAGAGATATGAGACTATCTATGAACGGGATCCCGTCTCCAGCGGAGCGGGCTGACCCGGTGGCTCCAGGAGGTCGGGTTGCGGCTGTCCTCCAGACAACCCGAAAGGCTGTCCGGCCCCAGGCCCAAGGCAAAGCGCAGCGAGTCCCCCGGTCGCCCATTGGAGAAGAAGAGAAAAGAACCCAAGGAAGCCAAGGAAAGAAGAGCCGCATAGCCAAACATGGCTCGATAGCCGGATCCCGCTGCTAAGGTGCCCAAAAGGGGCCCCGCCAGGCCAATGCCCAAATCAAACCCGCACATCACCAAGCTAAACAGGCGACCCCGCTCCGCCGGCTCCGAGCGATCGGCCACGAGGGCAGAGATGAGAGGGATCAAAGTACCAAAACCGCAACCCACCACGATCCCAGCAGCCAGAAAAGCGCCGGTGCTGTTGGCAACAATCAGGATCCCCATTGCCAAGGCATAGGTGGCCAAGCTGAGGGAGATAAATGGCCCCCGCCCATAGCGATCGGAAGCGCGACCGGTGAGCAGGCGCACTCCAAAGCTGGCAAAGGCCACTGCCGTATAAAAAAGACCTGGATTCAGGGGAGCTCCGGCTTCTTGGATTAACAAGGCCACAAAGGTGGTCTGGGTGCCGAAGGCCAACCCCACCAAAAACATCACCCAAGCGAGGGAGCGCACCTTCGGGCTGCCCAGAAAGCTCCAGAAGGCCCCATCCATCGGCAGGGATCCCCAATGCTCACGCCGCTGTTCTCGAACCAGTTGGGTACAAAGAAAGCCCACCAACCCCAGCAGAGCAGAGAAGAGAAACGAAGGGCCATAGCCGGCAAACTCCTGCAAAAAGCCGCCCAAAGCAGGGCCAATGGCTGCGCCGATCGGATTGACCAAACTCATGTAGCCCAGGATCTCACCCCGTTTTTCTTCTGGGGCAAAATCCACCACCAAAGTCACATAGGCCGTGGCAAAAGCGGCGATGCTAACCCCATGAAAGGCTCGCACCAGCGCTACCCATGGGATCCAATCGGAGAGCCAGTATCCTATGGGGGCCATCCCCACCACCCCCATGCCGATAAGCAGCACGATCTGCCGGCTGTGGCCATCCGCCAGGCGACCCAACGCAGGGCGAAAGGCCAGCAACCCAATCGAAAAGGCCCCCATTACCCAGCCCACTTGCTGGCTGGTGCCACCGGCATCTCTGACGTAGAGAGGCAACGTGGGCAGCAGCGAGGATAAACTGGCCCAAAAGAGCAGCCCAGCCACAAACAAAATGCCCAAGTTGCGCCGCTGTGCCGGCTGCAGCTGCCCGAATACCCTCACGCCAACTCCTTATGCAAAATGGAACTCAAAGCGTTCTCCCAGAACCGCGCCCTAGGATAAGCCCACCTTCGCCGGATCCCTCAGCCCGAAATATTTAGGTGCTAACCTTTCTGATTGTAACCGTATGGTCTGGGGCTGGGAACCGGCCCTGCTCGCCTTTGCAGGCGCCTCCAGTCTGGGATAACAGCTAACCTCAAGTTACCTAGAGATGCGCTTTTTGGACTCCGACCCATGCCTGAACGATCGGATCCCCTCACTCGCAGCTTGATTGCCCTGATCCGGGGTTACCAGGTGGGTATTTCTCCTTGGCTGCCGCCTGCTTGTCGCTACTACCCCACCTGCTCCCAGTACACCTTGGAAGCGGTGCGGCGCTACGGTGCCCTACGTGGGGGTTGGCTGGGGCTCCGTCGCCTCTGTCGCTGTCATCCCTGGCACCCAGGGGGCTACGATCCAGTTCCCGATTTGCCGGGATCCGCGCCGACCCAGAAACCATTCCGCTAGCCGGACTCAGGAGACATTTAGGTCGATTGTGGGTAGCAGGCCACAACCTCGATTTCTACTCGGGCATTGAGGGGCAGGCGAGCCACCTGCACGCAAGAGCGGGCCGGAGCCGGATCGGTGGCAAAAAACTCTCGATAAACCTCGTTCATGGCCGCAAAGTCCTCCATATCGGCCAGGAAAACCGTTGTCTTCACCACATTGGCAAGAGTGGTGCCCCCCGCTTCCAGCACTGCCTGCACGTTCAGCAACGCCTGCCGAGTTTGAGAAACAATGTCCTCCCCCACCAGTTTGCCGGTTTTGGGATCCAGGCCCACCTGTCCGGCGGTGAACAGAAACGGCCCCAGAGCAGTAACGCCCTGGCTGTAAGGGCCGACAGGAGCGGGGGCAGCCTCAGTTTGCACAGCACAAGGGCCTGGCCCGATTTGGCCCTGCTGGTGGCCGATCTCTGGCTGGGCCGGCTTCGTCTGCTCCATAGAGGTTTGCCCAACTCTGTCGCTACGCTACCACAGGTGGATTGCCGAAGAGCGGGGCTGAGAATGCCAAGATGAATTTCAAGATGAATTTGTTGATAGGGAGAGGGATCCATGCCTTTGATCAAGCTGCAAACGTCTGTGCAACCAGAAGCCGCCGCGGTAGGGGAACTGCTCAAGGTGCTGTCTGCTGCTCTGTCTGAACAGTTGGGCAAGTCGGAAGCCTACGTGATGACTGCCTTTGAAGGTGGGATCCCGATGACCTTTGCCGGCAGTGGGGATCCCTGTTGCTACGTGGAAATCAAGAGTATCGGGCAATTTTCCGCCCAACAAACCCGGGCCATGAGCGAGTTTTTTTGTGGCACCATCGAGGCCCGATTGGGGATCCCCAAGAAGAGGATTTACATTGAGTTCAGCGATGCCAAAGGCTATCTTTGGGGATGGAACGGCACGACTTTCGGGTAAAGATACCTCCCCCACTCCAAGAGCTGTCTACTCTGGCTTGCCCTAGCTCGCCTCACAAGAACTTTGTAGGAGTTTAGCCAATGGAAGAGCTACCTCAACTCAACACAAATCCCCAAAAGCAGCGGATTTTGCTTAAGCTTGCTACCGGCTTGGGCTTGGCCATTTTTATCTTTTGGGCAGCCCATCGATTGGGATTTTTTGGAGTTATTCAAGACTGGCTCGTCGAAGCTCTGGCTTGGATTGAAAGCTTGGGGTTGCTGGGGCCAATCCTCTTCATTGCCATTTACATTGTAGCGACGGTGCTGCTTCTACCAGCCTCGGTGCTGACCTTGGGGGCAGGGGCCGTGTTCGGGTTGCTGGCCGGAACTGTGTACGTGCTAATCGGGGCAACCATTGGAGCCAACTTGGCTTTTTTAATCGGGCGCTACTTGGCGCGGGAACAGGTGGCGAAATGGATTGAGGGAAATGCCAAGTTTGCGGCCATCGATCGAGCGTTGGGACGTGAGGGATGGAAAATAGTCGGCCTGATTCGGCTGTCGCCTGCGTTTCCCTTCAATGTGCTCAACTACGCCCTGGGGCTGACCCAAATTTCTTTTCTGGATAACTTGCTGGGCACCGCTGGAATCGTGCCGGGCACTTTTATGTATGTGTACATCGGCTCGTTGGCGGGATCCCTGGCCGACATGGAAGGCGCGGAGTTGGATCCTCAGGCTCAAACCGCCCAATGGGTCGTTCGCCTCGTGGGGCTCATCGCCACCATAGCCGCTACCGTCTACGTCACTCGCATTGCCCGCAAAGCCCTACAAGAAGCGGTGGAGCCTGCCTAGGGAATTGCATTTTAAACAAGAATGAAATCTGTTGCATTGCTTCCCAACTCCTCTCTCTCTGGGAGAAGGACTGGAGGTGGTCGCGGAAGCGGCGCGGAGCGTTTGGGCAGCAGTAGGAGTGTCTCAATCCAGTTTGAAATGACTATAAGTTGGCTCGGCGAGCTAGTGTGTAGAAAGCACCGGGTTGAGAACGCTCACCGTTGGGCAGAGGCTTAGCCGACAGCTTGACAGAGGGTTTCCTGCCTGATACATTTACGCTGAACACTGCTGAACATCACTGTTCAACTATGCAGCGATAGCATTCTGTTTGTTTCCAAACAGAATGGCGGTATCCCGCAAAGCTTTGAGTAGAATACCCAAAGCGCAGTTTCCGTGTCGTCTTACTACCAATTTTCTGCTTTGCTTTGGCTACCATGTTGGCAGACTCGAAAGTAAACAGAAAGATCAACTGGTAGTAATCCGTACTGAACATATTATACATTATTTTCAGTATAGTTGAGCTTATTATTGACTAGAGTCATGCTCTCTCGGTCTTGTTCGGCCAGCTCCTGGATGGCCTGTTGGTACACCTGGGCAGGTGTGGATCCCTGGTTGACTTGCTTCAGCCAGCGTTGGGCCTCATTGCCCTGGTGGAGCAGGGTTTGCAAGGGAGCTAGAAAACAGCCCAAGCCTTGAGGTTGGCCAATACGCCAAGCTTCGGTCAGCAGCTCTTCGATCCACTCTTGGGCCGCCCGTTCCCGGCCTGTCCGCCAATCGACCAAATGAGATTGCAGCGATTCTCGAGCAGCAGCCTGCTCGTTGGCTTCGCAAAGGCTCTCCAGCTCTGTTGGGGTAAAGGGCCCCCGCAAGGGATCCAGCGCTTCCGGCTGGGCCAGCAACTGCCAGAGACGGGCTTCCACCAAGGCGGTAATCGCCAGAACCATCACCGGATCCCCCACCAGATCGCAAATGCGCAGCTCCACGCGGTTGAGGTGGTAGGGCCGCTCCGGGCCGTTGGGTCGCACCGAGGCCCACAGGTGGCGCACATTCTGCATGGTGCCCAAGGCTAGCTGCTCCTGGATCCAGGCAATGTAGTGGGCGTGATCCCGGAAGAAGGGCACCTGAGCCGGCGTTTTGGGGAACACCTGCCAACGGCTGGAGTGGGATCCCGTCACCCGTCCGTCCAGAAAAGGAGAGGAAGCGCTCAGGGCCAGGTAGAGAGATGCTTCCGCTCGCAGCAGGCGACAGGCCCGGAAGATGGCCTCGGTACCTGGCAGGCCAACATTGATGTGAATGCTGGCGGTGACCACCCGCGTGCCATAGGTGCGCTCGATGTAGTCGTGGTAGGGGTTGCCGGGATCCGACCGCTCGAAGTGGTCGCTGCCGCCCAAAGCTAGCGTGCTCCCTGGCAGAAGGGTGTAAGGGCCAAGACGGCGCAAAAATTGCCGCAACTGTAGGCGAGGCCGCAACAAGGCACAGAGCAGGTCTTCGTAGCGGCGAAGGGGAGGGGTGATGTACTCCACGTTGCGCCGATCCGGCTCCCGCACAAACCCCGGCAAAGCCTGGCAAATGCGATCCGACAAGCCCACCACTTCCCCGGCGGCGGTGCCGGTGTACATTTCCACCTCAAAGCCCTTGGTCAACAACACAGGCCAGCCTCCAGCCGCAGCCTCACCAGTCTAACCTCTGTGCCCATTTTCCCAGGGCTTTGTAGGGAATTGTCCGGTGGCAGGGGACTTTCCCGACCTGCTTTAGAATGTCTCCACGGGGTAGTTGCGAGAGGGAATAGAGTGCGCGATCCCATCTACATCCTGGGAGCGGGGCCGGCAGGCATGGCGGCTGCCTATCGCTTGAACCAACTGGGTTTTTCCGTAGTGGTGGTAGAACGAGAGGAGAAGGTCGGGGGTTTGGCCAAAAGTATTCAGTATCAGGGGTTTATCTTGGACTATGGCCCGCACCGTTTTTTCACTAAAATCCTGCCGGTGCGAGAGTTGTGGAATCAGGTTTTGGAATCCGAGCAAGTAACCGTCCGACGGCTCACCCGCATCTATTACCGCAAGCAGTATTTTCAGTACCCCATTCAGGCCTGGGAAGTCCTGCGCAAAGTGGGTTGGTGGGAAAGCCTGCACATTGTCCTTTCCTATCTCTGGGCACAATTAATTCCGCGACCAGCTCCCCAGAACTTTGCCGACTGGGTCAAAGGCAAGTTCGGCACCCGACTCTTTCAAATGTTCTTTGAAGGATATACGGAAAAGCTTTGGGGGATCCCTTGTACCGAGATCAGTGCTGATTGGGCTGCCCAGCGCATCAAAGGTCTCAGCCTTGGGCAAGCCATCCAAAAGGCCTTGGGGTGGAATCGAAGCTTGGCCAAGTCTCTGATCGACCAGTTTCAGTTTCCTCGTCTGGGATCCGGGCAGCTCTATGAAAAAATGCAGGAGTATTTGCTTGCCGAGGGACAAAAAGTCCTGCTCAACACAGAAGTAGTCACCCTCAGACATCGGGGATCCCAAGTTGTCGAGCTGCAACTGCGCAATCTTCAGGATGGAAGTGAAACTTGGGTCTCCCCCTCCCACGTCATTTCCTCGATCCCTCTGACGGTGTTGGTGCAGAGCCTGCGGAAATTGCCTCCCCCCCAAGTGCTGCAGGCAGCCCGCAATCTCAGATTTCGCAATACTGTCTTGGTTTACTTGATTGTGCAGGGATCCCAGCTCTTCCCCGATAACTGGCTGTATATCAACGATCCAACGGTGGGGGTGGGACGGGTGACCAACTTCGCCAATTGGTCTCCGGCCATGTTGCCCAACCAAGAGCAAACCCCCTTGTGCTGTGAGTATTGGTGCAACTTTGGGGATCCCTTGTGGCAAGCTCCTGAGGAGGAATTGCTGGCTTTGGCCGAGAAGGAGCTGCGTCAAATTGGCCTGCTTCACGATCAAAAGATCTACAGTGGCTTTGTGGTGCGCCTGCCCCGCACTTATCCCATCTATACCGGTAGCTATAAAGAAGATTTAGCCATTTTGCAGGAGTATCTCAGCCAGTTTGAAAATCTACAAGTGGTGGGCCGCTACGGCTCATTTAAATACAACAACCAAGATCACAGTTTACTGATGGGCTTGCTGGCGGCTGAGAACATTCTCCGACCCGGTAGTCACAATCTCTGGCAGGTGAACTCCGACGACGATTACCAAGAAGAAATCAAAGTGCCATCTTCACCCTTAACGATTCAGCGATGAGCTTTCCTCTCAGTCATCTGTTGCAGCGAGGTCGGCAGTACCTTGCCCCTTTCTTAGGGCAAATCTTGTTGCCCAGTTTGGCCTTGACAGTGCTGCAGATCTTTATGATCTCCCTCTGGAGTGAGGAGAGCGACTATGCTTCTGCCTTCACAGCCCTGAGTCAGCGGGATAGCTATTGGTATCTCAGCATTGTGCGGCGGGGGTACCAGTTTGTGGGTTTCGACAAGATTGCCTATGAGCAGAGCAACGTAGCTTTTTTCCCCGGCTATCCCCTGGCAGTGGCCGCAATCAGTCACCTTGTGGGAGTTGACCCTGAACTGGGGCTCTACCTCACCGCCCAGCTCTTTTGCTGGCTGATGTGGGTTTACCTTTTCCTGCTTTACCGCAGGTGGCAAATTCCCCCCCTCTGGCAAATTTTGGCCAGTTTGCTCATCTTCTTTTATCCCACCAGCTTTTACCTGGTCGTGGGCTACAGCGAATCTTTGTTTATGGCCAGCCTACTGGGTTTTCTCTACTGGTCAATTCACGGGGGCCGTCCCCTGCTGATGCTCCTGGCTGGGATCCACGGCTTGGTGATGAGTGCTACTCGGATTGTCGGCTTGCCGGTGGCGCTGCTCCCTTTTTTGAATCTCCTGAAAGCGGGGGAGAGAACCCAAGCCCGCCGTTGGTTTTGGACGAGTATGGCAGCGAGCTTGGCTCTGTTGGGTGGCCTGGGCTTTTTTCTCTACTGTCAGCTTCGCTTTGGCCGCTGGGATCTCTACCTGGAAATGCAGCGTTACTTTACCGGCGTGAAAGCCAATTATCAAGCTATTTTCCAAGCTCGCACATATGTCCTTTCCGCCGAACGCTGGCAAAGCTTACTCTCTCTTTCTGCACCGATGAAAGACCCTGGGCTGTGGGCTGACGCTCTTAGCCAACTGTTTGTGTCTGCCACCCTGGGATCCCTGCTTGTTACAGGTTTAATGGATGGGGCAGGAGTTATGGCAGGTAGAAGCCAGTGTTGGCGGGAGCGGCTGGGATTTCATCTGGCTGCTTGGGCCATGTTTTACATTGCCCTGACGGGTACGAGCCCCTTGGGCCAGCGAAGCATGAGCCGCTATTGTCTGCCGGTTCACATCGTGCAGGTGTTGGCGTTGGTGCATTGGGCCAAACACACCGATTTCAGCTTCATCCCCCAGCGGATGCGGCCCTATCTTGGTGTCGCCTTGAAGCTGGGATATGGGCTGCTGGCTTTCATTTTTTTTGCCCTAAACCAAATCCTCACCTGGCGCTACGTCCACCATCTCTGGGTGGCTTGACTCCGCTTTCCTGAAGATAGGATGTGAGGGATCCCAACTTCTCACCGGCTGAGAGCTGTGGCGTTCTCTTCTCCCCGCAAGTCTCCCCGTCAAAAATCAGCCTCGCGTGTCGCTCAGACCCTTGAGCCCACCAAAATTTACCCCTGCCCGTGCTGCCATCAAGGTCAGTTGCGCCTGATCACCCTAACCGAAGCCTTTGGGTGTAGCCGTTGCCAGCATATTTTTGCCATTACCCCCGACCGCCTGTACATCGAGCAACTGGCCGTTTCTTATCCCTATCGCAAAATGTGGTTCTGGAACGGCTACCAATGGGTGTTGCGGCGGGAAAACACCCTACAGGGATCCGCGCTCTTGGGCCTCACCCTCAGCTTGGGCATTGTCTTGGCGGTTGGGTTCATCGGCGCAGTGCTCTTCCCAAACCAAACCCAGTTGCTCAGTTGGTTCATGATTCTCGGCTTGTTGTTGACGCTGCTGATGGTAACGGCGATCCTGCTGCTGCGGCGGCCCTGAGGTGAGTGAGATTTTCTCCAGCGACTGGTCTCCAGAATTGGCAGCCCCAGCACTTGTGGATCCAACCATTTCTTGTTAGCAGTGGTCTGGAGAACGCAGCGGGTCTGTCTCTAATGGGCTAGGCGGGAGAAGTTCAAGTGACAGATTTCGGTTCAGACTTTGACTTAGGTACCACTCTGCGACAGGTACGCCGCTTACTACCGCAGATGCAGCGGTTGAGCAGCCAAACCAAGCGCCAGGCCCTGCTGGCTCTCTCGCGGTGTTTGTTGGAGCGCTCCGATCTGCTCCTGGAAGCCAATACCCTCGACCTGGAAAGTTGCCGCGAGCAAACCGTACCGGAGTGGATCCTCAACGGCCTGAAGCTCACCCCCGAGCGTCTACAGCGATCCGCCCAGTTGCTGACTCTCCTGGCCCAGCAGCCGGATCCCATTGGCAAGCTGGAGAAAGGGCACCGCCAGGAGAATGGCCTGTTTATTGGCCGCTACCGCGTCCCGTTGGGGTTGATTGCTCTGGTCTACGAAATCTACCCCGAGTTTGCCTTAAATGGCATTGGCATGTGCCTAAAAACAGGAAATGGCGTGATTTTGGCCAGCAGCGGTCCCATCCAGAAAACTCACCAGGCTATGGTCAACCTGTTGGCAGAGACGGCTTATGAGCACGGGATCCCGGAAGGGGCCATTCAAACCTTGCCCGCCCAAGACCGAACCGCAGATCCCCAAGCAGATTCCCCACTATTGCCGTTGTTACAGCAAACCCGCTACCTAGACCTGGTGATTCCCTGCGGTCGCCCCGGCTGGGTGGAGTTCCTGTTGCAGGCCAGCAAAGTGCCGACTCTGGCTACCCATTTGGGCTACGGCCACATCTATCTGGATCGCACCGCCCCTTGGCCTTTGGTCAAGTCGGTTTTGTTGGATCCCCTCGCCCAGTATGGCTCAGAAGGGATCCCTATCTATCAGCCCCTCACCCTTTGGCTGCTGATCCACACCGATTGGGCCACCAACCATCTGACCGCCTTGATTGAGGACTTGCTGGGTCACGGGATCGATATCCAGGCAGCCGCCTCCATTCTGGAACAGTTCCCGCAGCTCCAGCCGCTTGGGCAAGGCTTTGACTCGACAGAACGACCTCATCTGCGCCTGCAGCCCATTGCCGACCTGACGGAGGCGATCGCCTGGATTAACAAAAATGGTTGCCGTCAATCGGAGACGATCCTCACCGATAGCCAATCGGCGGCCCAACGCTTTCTCCAAGAGGTGGATGCCGCCCTGATCCACATCAACACTTCCCCCCTCTCGGCAGGCCGGGGAGCTGGGATCCCCACGTTGGGAGCGTTTCGCGACCTGTCTTTGGGCATTTCTACCCAGCGGCTGCACGTGCGCGGGCCCATCGACGTGGAAGCCCTGACAACGGTGAAGGTGGTGGCTCAGGGCGATCTGTAGAGCCGGGCAGCAACCCAACTGATGCGCCAAGGTTGGCCGGTCTGCCCAAGATCCAAGAGCTGGGATGAGGCTGGAGAATGAGAATGTAGATCGCCATCAGCTCAACATCCAACTGAGCCCAAAGGGAGGACTTTTTTGGGGATCGACCTTCGCAGTTACGTGTTTTTGGATCGGCTGCAACCCCAGTATGCTGCTTATCTGGGCACAGTAGCCTACGGCTTTTTGCCCCTGCCTGGGGACACTTCTTTGTGGGTCGAGATTTCCCCCGGCATCGAGATCAACCGCGTTATGGATATTGCCCTGAAGGCCACCTCGGTGAGGCCGGGGCTGCAGGTGGTGGAACGCCTCTACGGCCTTCTGGAAGTACACTCCAGCAACCAAGGGGATACCCGCACCGCCGGACGGGCGATTCTGGCTGCCTTAGGGGTGAGTGAACAGGAGCGCCTCAAGCCCCGCATCATTTCCAGCCAGATCATCCGCAACATCGATCCCCACCAAACCCAGTTGATTAACCGTTCCCGCCGTGGCCAAATGCTCCTGGCTGGCCAAACCCTCTACATCCTGGAGGTGCAACCGGCAGGCTATGCCCCCCTGGCTGCCAACGAGGCAGAAAAATCTGCCCAGATCAACATCCTAGAAGTGATGCCTTTCGGTAGCTTTGGCCGCGTGTACTTGGGAGGGGAAGAGCGAGATATTCTGGCCGCCTGCCGCGCTGCCGAAGCCGTCTTGGCGGGGGTTTCCGGTCGGGAGCCCCTCTTGTTGCCTGAGGAGGTGTAGCCAATGGCAGACTCCGATCCCAAGCCAAGATCGCCCCTGTCGCAACGCCGGGATCCCTCTTCAGCAGAGCAGGTGAGGCTGTTGACGGAGCTAGCCGCTCCCTATCGCAGCTTGCGGCGCTTCATCTACTTGGCGGTGGGGTTCTCGGCTACCATCGGGGCGTTTGTGTTTTTCTTTCGAGCCCTGGCGGGACGGGACTTGAACACCACCTTGCCCAGCTTGGCCTTACAGTTGGGGATCCTGGCCGGCGCCATCGGCCTAAACAGGCTGGAAAACCGCTCTCACCAGAAGGTGATCAGACAGGTCAAACAACGCTTGGGCATGCAGCAAGACTCCCAGGAGCCCCAACGGTCGGCGGACAGTTAGCCCGCCCATTCCCCGCAGCCCCTTTCTCAATCCAGATCAAAGTCATCATCATCCGCGTCAGCACTGCGCAGATAGCGGCGCTGAGTTTGGCGAGCGGGATCCCCTTGTGACCACTTTTGGACAATTTGGACACCCAGAAAGGTCAGAAAGGCCCCCAAAGCCACAAACGTGAGAAGTGGGATCGCCAGGATCACCACTGCGCCCAGGACATAGATAGCCACCTTGGGCAGAGACGGATCCACCCCCCAGCGGCGGCTGCGCACCCAATCGGTGAGCTGCTGATCCCAGCGGCGTAGGCGAGGGACGTTTTCCTCGAAGATCTCCAGCAAAATTGGCCCCAGACGACGCAGATTGCCCTGAGTTTGCCTTCGCCAATCTTGCACCGAGCGCCCCATGTTCGGGATCCCTTGTCCTGTCATCTTCAGGCCGATCCTAGCCCAACCCCAGCAACCTTCCCATTGGCCCACCGGATGTAAATTTGTTTGAACATTTGGATCGGAGATTTTGGAGGCTTCCCAGGACTACTGTACACTGAGGGCACTTGCGCAGCGATGCTGCTGCCCTGCGGATTCGGTAAACCTCTTTTTAACGTTTCAACCTGCTCGACTGGAGAACGCTAATGGCTCACTCGGTCAAGATCTACGACACCTGCATCGGCTGCACTCAGTGTGTGCGGGCTTGTCCCACCGACGTGTTGGAGATGGTGCCCTGGAAGGGGAACAACAAGGCTGGCATGATCGCTGCCGCTCCCCGCACCGAAGACTGCGTTGGCTGCAAACGCTGTGAAACCGCTTGTCCCACCGATTTTCTGAGCATCCGAGTCTACCTTGGCCCCGAAACCACCCGCAGCATGGGCTTAGCCTACTGATGGGGGCACCTGGCCGCAACCCCACTCTCAACTGCCCACAGAGCACAAGTATTCCAGAGTACCAGAAAAGCAGTTTACTTCCCAACCCAGTTCCAGCCTTTCCCTCTTCCGGGGAGAGGCTGTGGCGTATGGCAGGTCTTAAGCTGTTTGGTAAACTACCCGACACCCGCGCTATGCGCAGGGTGCGGGCTTTATCCCAATCCCTAGCGGCCCCAGAGGACAGCTAAGTTTCGGAATTTCAGGCGAGTTTACAGTCGCCCCAAGGAGAGAGATTACTTGAGCAGCGTTATGGTCAGCATCCCCTTCCCATCCACAATGCCCACACTTGAACAACTTGCCGCTGCGGTAGGACTTACCCTGCTCAGGGTGGATGTGCAGGCATTTGTGGCAGGTCTGGCTGGTGTAGGCAGGCGGCACCAGCACCACAGGCACTCCAGCAATGGCAGCCTTGTAGGCTACAAACATCCTGAGCTGGTAGAACGCCCAGTTGTTAGTCCTGCGCCGCTCAGTCTTGCTCCGAGGCTTCTGATTCAAGCAATCTCTGATGCCTGTCAAGTCCTCAAAAGCCAGTGCCGCACCAATAGCCTGGGCATCCCTGACCAAGGTTTTGCTGATGTTATGGTTCAGCCATGTCTGGTAGCGCCGTTCTCTCCCAGAGAGCCTTCTCAACAGCCTCCTAGAGCTGCGAGTGCGTTTGGATTGAACCTTGGCGCGTACACGGCTGAACCGGTCACGGACGGCCTGGATGTGTTCTCCACTCCAAGAGCGCCCGTTGCTAGCGGTGGCGATATCCCGCCTGCCCAAGTCAACTCCGATCACCTTTGGAGTTTTGCCAGTCGGGGGAGTATCCAGCTCAACAGCAATGTTGATGTAGTAGTCCCCCTGCTTGGTCTTGGACAGGGTTGCGCTTGTTGGCTTCTGGCCCCGCAGAAGCGCTATCTGATAGCCGCCGATCTTGAGCTTGAGCCGAACCCGTCCACTCATCAGTGTTACACCAACAACCTGTTCGGGCTCTCGGTACTCGAAAGTACGTACATCCAAAGTCAGACTGGTGGGGCGAAACTTGTGGACTTGTTTCACCGCTTTGGCGTTGCTAATCACACGGCGGAGCGCCTGACAGACGTGGTTGGCTTTCAGCCCCGTTGCTGCCCTTACCGGCCGATAGACCAAGTGGTGCAGCTTGGCGGTGTTCCAGCAGTTCTTTTGTTTGGCGGTGTCGAGAATCTGGTTGCAAGCGTTCGCAAAGCCCTGCAAAGTGCGGTCAATCTCTTGACGCAACTCTTGTGGGACTATCAGCTTGCAACGTACAGAGATAGTCTGGCTCATGGGCTTATTGTAGTTCATCCAGACTTTTGACCAGCAAACCTATATGGAGGAGGGCTTTCCTCTCGACACCAAGCCTGCGGCTATGGTGCGGGCCTCCAGCCCGAAAATTTGGTGATTCTAGAGGGGGGATCCGCCCCCTTTTTTCCTTTAGGGCTGCAGATAGAGGCGGTGCTGACGGATATAGTGCTCCACAGCAGGGGGCACCAGGTAGCGGATAGACCCTCCCTTTTGGATTTGCTGTCGCAGGTAGGTGGAAGAGAGCGTCAGGGTAGGGGCTTCCAGGATTTGGGCTTGGATGGGCAGCTTTGCGGCCACCGCCTGCAGCACCTGGGCGGCATCGCCGGCATCCACCCGTGGGGCAACAATCCAATGGCAGAGGCGGGCCAGTTCTTCCGCTTGATACCACTGGGGCAGGTCCCGCAGAGCATCCACGCCGATGATCCAGTACCACTGGGTATTGGGTTGCTCCTGGATGAGGGTGCGCAGCGTCTCGATGGTGTAGGAGCGCCCCGGACGGCAGATCTCCAGCTCTGAGCAGGCAAAGCGCTCGTGGTCGGCAATGGCCAACTTGACCATGGCCAGGCGGTCGGCTTTGCTGGCACCAGGGGCCAGAGGCTTGTGGGGGGGATCCCCGGCGGGCATCCACAGCACCTGATCCAGGTCAAACTGCCAAAGGGCTTGTTCTGCCATGATCAAGTGGCCATGGTGCACAGGGTTGAAGGTTCCGCCCAGAATGGCAATGCGGCGGTGCTTCATGGCTGCTGGCTCAGGTAGGTGATGGCATCCCGCAGCCAATCTTCTGTTGGGCGGCGGTGGGTGGGCAGAGCTTGCAGGGCAGCTTGAATTTCCTGAGCACTGTAGCCCAGGGCCAGCAAGGCCATTTCCACCTCTTCTCGGATGGGCATGGGCGGCCCTCCGGCCAAGGGTTGATCCGCAACTCCCACCCCCTGTCGCCAGTGGGCCAGCTTGGTTTTCAGCTCCAGGGCCAGCCGTTGGGCCGTTTTATGGCCTACCCCCGGCGTGAGGGAGAGCAGGCGCACGTTTTCGGTCACCACCGCCTGCACCAGCTCCGGCAGGCTGAAGGTATTCAGCAGGGCCAAGCCCAAAGCCGGCCCCACCCCCGAGACTTTGATGAGTTCCACAAACAAGTCCCGCTCGGCTGGCGAGCCAAACCCGTACAACACCAGCTCAGTCTCTCGCACCACCAAATGGGTGAACACCCGGACGGGCTCCCCCACTGCGGGCAGTTGCTTGAGAAAACGTCCTGGGGCCTTGACGCGATAGCCGATCCCCTGCACCTCAACAGTGAGGCTACTGCGCTCTCCCCATTCGATGGCCACAAGGTGGCCGCTTAAAAACGCGATCATACTGCGAGTTTAATCTGGGTTTGGGATGCTCTGCTCGACTGGAGCTCCAAAGTCGGCCAAGCAATCTAAAGTCCTTGCCAAAGGCTGCTTCCCTACAAGGCTATTTCACAGACCATTTCTCTACCTGTAGACTGTTCCCCATCCGGCTCTGCATTCTCCATCATCCATGCCGATTCGCCCTTTTCCCATCGGCCAATAGCTTTGGCTCCTGTTCTCGCTGGGGGTGCTGCTCTTTCTCCATCTTCCTCTGCTGGTGATCGTCCTTTATGCCTTCAGCCCCGATGAGGCGACTTTGCGCTTCCCTTTGCCGGGGCTGACCTGGCATTGGTTTGCCGTGGCCTGGGGGCGGGCAGATATTTGGCGGGCCTTGTTTTTGTCTTTGCGGGTGGCTGTGCTGGCTACCGGAGTGGCGGTGGTGCTGGGATCCCTGGCGGCAGCAGCAGTCTATCGCAGCCGATTTTTTGGCCGCGAGACGATCTCGTTTTTGGTGTTGCTGCCCATCGCCTTGCCGGGCATTGTCTCCGGGATCGCCTTGCGCTCGGCGATCCATTTGCTGCATATCCCTTTCAGCTTTTGGACAATTGTTATCGGCCATGCCACCTTTTGTCTGGTGGTGGTGTACAACAACGTGCTGGCCCGGTTTCGCCGCATGGGACGCTCTCAACTGGAGGCTTCTGCCGACTTGGGGGCCAATCCTCTGCAAACCTTTCGGTACATCCTTCTGCCCGAACTGGCCTCGGCCCTATTGGCGGGATCCCTGCTCGCGTTCGCGCTGTCTTTCGATGAGATTATCGTCACCACCTTCACCGCCGGCCAGCAGCAAACCTTGCCGATTTGGGTGTTCAGCCAGCTAACCAAGCCTCGGCAGCGCCCGGTGATCAGCGTGGTGGCTCTGGGGGTGATCGGCCTGACGGTGCTCCCCATTTGGCTGATCCATCACTTGACCCAAGAGAAAACCACGACTCGCTGATGGCTCTTTCCAGCCTCATGCAAGGTTTGCACTTGGAGGGATCCCTAAGTATTGGCCGGAGTCGCTGTAACAGCAAGGAAACGCTGGCCCTGGTTGATCGCAGAGCCCTTGTGAGAAAATGTAACAAGCATTTCATTTGTGAAAATTGAGGTATCTATGGCTGTCACTCGTGCCGGACGCGCCCCTCTCGTGCGGGGCAGCAGCGAGGGAAATCCTGCCAAGTTCATGGAAATGGCCAGCGCTTTGCTCAACACCCGCACCCGCCAAGGCAGCGGCAAAAAGGTTCAGGATCGCTCTTCCTACGGCAAGGCGGGCAACCCGCAAGAGTTCATGCAGATGGCCAGCGAATTGCGCCGATCCCTGGAGCAGCAGGGGCGGTAGCCGATCTTGTCCACCGTCAAACCTAGGCCCTCCCCGTCCAGTTGCCTAAGCTGGACGGTTTTCTTGCTGCTCCTCTCAAGCCAGAGGCGGCCAGTCGCTTCTGAGGCCGCTCACCTACAGTTGGATCCCGCCGCAGGCCCAACCTTGGATCCAAGGCTCCGCCCTTGAGCTTCTGTGCAATGAGCCGGCAGAAGAGCAGCATGTCAGGATGGGAAAAGTGCTCATCGGGGCGCTCTTGCCGGTGGACGTGATTGAGGCCAAGACGACATGAAAAACAAAGGCTTTTGGCTGGCCGGGATCCTGGGGGTAATCTTGGATCAGGCGACCAAGCACTGGGCAGTGGAACGGCTGCTGCCGGGGCCAGAGATTGAGCTGTGGCCAGGGGTGTTTCACCTCACCTACGTGGAGAATACCGGCGCTGCTTGGAGCCTGTTTGAAGATTCGGCAGAGCTCTTGAAGTGGATCTCGCTGGGGGTGGCGCTGGCGTTGGCGCTGCTGGCCATTCGCGGCGGGATCCTGAGCCGTTGGGAACAGGCGGGCTATGGCTTGGTGTGGGCAGGAGCGGTGGGGAACGGCATCGACCGCTTCGTCAACGGCTATGTGGTGGATTTTTTCAATTGGGTCTGGATCCGCTTTCCGGTGTTCAACGTGGCGGATGTGGCCATCAACCTCGGGGTGGCCTGCCTGCTGATCGGTTTGCTACGGGACAACTCGAAGAAAACGGGATCGACTTCCGCCTCGCCCTGCCTGGAGAAAAAGCCCGGTCGCGACAGCACCCACTTTAAGGATTGACGAGCCGATGAACAGCCTTCAGGGATCCCTTGGGATGCTCAGGCCTTTGGCCAGGGGGATCCCCGGTCAGCTGCAAGGACTCCGTCCGCCTATTGCAAACGGCTGGCTTGCTGGGCCACCTGGCAGAGGCGCTCGACATCTGCGGGCAAAGTGTTAAAAGCCGTCACCAGGCGGATTAAGTGGTGACCTTCCCCCAGCCAGCGGTAAAACCGAAACCCCGCTCCCTCTAGGGCCTGGAGAACCGGCTCCGGCAGCTCGATAAAAACCTCATTGGCCTCGGTAGGATACACCAACTTGGCTCCCGGCAGGGATCCCAGTCCCTGCGCCAACCGTTGGGCCATTGCGTTGGCATGGCGGGCATTGCGCAGCCACACCCCATCCTGGAGATAAGCCTGCAATTGGGCAGACAAAAAGCGCATCTTCGAGAGCAGATGGCCACTGCGCTTGCGACGAAACTCAAAATCGCCCACCTGATTTGGATGAAAAAACACCACCGCTTCCGCAGCCCAGGCCCCATTTTTGGTGGCCCCAAAGGACAGCACATCCACCCCCGCTTTCCAGGTCATCTCGGCAGGGGTGCAACCCAAACCGACCAAGGCATTGGCAAAGCGGGCCCCATCCATATGCACCTTAAGGCCAAAGTGATGGGCCAAATCCGCCAAGGATCTGAGCTGCTCCAAGGAGTAGAGGGTGCCAGCCTCGGTGGCTTGGGTCAGGCTGAGGCAGGCAGGTTGTACGTGATGAACCACCCCAAACCCCGCCCGCTCCAGGGCTGCTTTTAAGTTGCCCCAGTCAATACGGCCTTGCTCTCCGGGGATCCCCACCAACTTGGCCCCACCTGTAAACAGCTCTGGCGCTCCACATTCGTCCAGATTGATGTGGGCCTCGGGATGGCAATAAATCGCCCCGTAGGGCGGGGTGAGCACCGAAAGGGCCAGGGCATTGGCAGCAGATCCTGTTGCCACCGGAAACACCGCCACTTCATGCTCAAAGATCTCGGCAAACAGCCTTTGCACCTGCGCTGTGCATTCGTCCCCTCCATAGGGCATGGCGGATCCCCTGAGGGCCAACAGGGCTTCCATCACCTCAGGACAAGCGCCTGTAACATTGTCGCTGCAAAAGTTCATGGCATGGACAACCCAAGGGATCTCGCCGAGGAAAGGTTAGGGCCAGTTTATTTCGCGCCAACCCAACCGGGATCCTCCAAAGTATCCCAGGCTTGACCTGCCTCTCCCTCAACCGTTTGCAATAGCGGGACAGAGTCCTTTTGGGGATGGGAAGGCGGCTCAGGCTGGTCGCGATAGCGGGACGAAGTCCTTTCGCAATAGCGGGATGGGGTCTTTGCACTCCACCACAACCCCAAAGCGGGCCCCAACCCCAACAACAGGCCCAGCCCCGCCGGCGCAACAATGCCGGAGCCCAGGCTCATCAGCAGGGCAAAAGCAAAATTAGCTACATAGAGCACCAGCGGCCCCACCAACTGGCGGCGGTCAAGGATGGGTTGATCCTCGCCCCACAGCAGATTGGCCACCGTCATGAAGGCAGCCCCAGTCAGCATCCAACCACCGAAGTTTTGCAGCGGCATACCGAAGAAGGGCCCCGGCTGAAACCACGTCCAGAAGGGAATCGAGCCGCGGGTCATGGCCGGATCCAGCACGAAGTCCCAGGCGGTGAGCAGCAGGGCCCCCAACATGATGGCCTCGAAGTGGATCAACCAGTGGCGCTGGGTTTGCAGAGCCACACGCGCCAACAAATAGGACGACAACCCCACATAAAACCAAGACAGAGGGATGGTAAAAGGCACCAACCCGGCAATCTTATAGCCCAGCCCACTCAGGTAGCCATAGTTGCCAAAGGGGATCCCAGTGCTGGTACCCAACAGCTCACTGCCCAAGGAAATGCCCACCGCCGGGATCAAAAACATCAACAGGCGCCGCATCCCCAACAGCCGGGATCCCATCAGAGCTGCCGCCAGCGCACCGAACACCATGTAGGCCACGCCGCCATTGCCCATGCTCAAGGAGAAGGCTTGAATGCCAATGGGGGGCAAACTGGCCACCCACTCAGGATGGGGTACAACCCAGAGCAACCCTGCCAACCCAAAAAGCAAAGACAGAATGTGCAAACCCAGAGCTAAGGCCTCCAGCCGCTGCCAAATCGAGCCAGACAGGGGCAGAACACTTCGCCCAACAGAAGACTGGAAAGGCAGGCTGACGAGAACACCAGAGGACGAGAACCAACGCATGAGAAACTCCCGAAGAGTGGTTAAGCGAAGCCGCTCTGTCTCCTTGCAACCCATACGGCGGCTGAGGGAAAAAGCGGATGGCCCCAAGAGAGAGCCTAAAGCCAAGAACAAGCCCGCTTGCTTGCAGGCCGGCCTACTTGGGATGGCCCTCTGGGCAGGGATGTCGCCACCGCTAACGGTGACACTGCTGATATTTTGCTGTCTATTGTATCAATTCGTAAACATCTCGCCCGTTTTTCCTCAGGTCTCCTCCCCGTCTTCGCCGCAGGGATCCCGGGTGGGGGTGTACGCCCAGTTGGCTCGTGCTGTGGAGCGCCAGGACTGGCTTCAGGCCCTGCAGCTGGTGGATCTGTTGCAGCAGCACACGGAAGATCCCGCCCAGCGTCAGGATCTGGAAGACTATCGGCTGGAGCTGGAAAAATATCGTTCTGCTTATGGGGATCCGCCGCCGCCCCAGTGGCCGTTTTTGCACAAGCCCTTTGTTGGGGAATTTCCTGTCACCAACCTCTTCGACCATGATCTGCCTTTGGGGGAGAGGGATGGCAACAGACGGTTTGTGAGTGGGCAAGGCCAAGTTTGGATCCCCGACCCGCTGCACCCGTGTGCCAAAAGCGATGGCCATGCCGGTTATGACTGGGAGATGCCGGTGGGAACCCCGATTTTGGCTGCTGCCGCAGGACGGGTCACCTTGGCCCGCGAGGAGCCGGAGTTTTTTTGCCCCGGCTTGGGCCGGCTGGTCAGGGGGTTGCGGGTGCGCCTTCTGCACGAGCCAGAATTCTCCGATGGGGAGAGAGCAGACAGAAGAACCCTTCCCCGCTGGGAAACCCTCTACGCCCACCTCAGCCAAGTTGGGGTGCAGGAGGGGCAAGTGGTGGCCGCAGGAGCAGTCATCGGCCTATCGGGAGACAGCGGCTGTGCCAGCGGGCCCCATCTCCATTTCGAGGTGCGTCGCTTCGACAACACCAACTCGGGCCAACCGGCTGCCGTCGATCCCTACGGGTGGTTTGGGTCTGGCCTGGATCCCTGGAGCATTCACCCCCTTGGGGCCGAAAGCCTGTTCCTTTGGCAGGTGGGACAAGCCCCCAGTTTGGGAGCTTGCTGGCAAGGGCAGCGATAGCCGAGACGGACATCCGCTCTGGGCGAGACCTCGCTGACAAAGATGGATATTGACAGGCAGATTCACAACAGTCACAACAGATGATGGACTTATAGATCTCGACGGACAAAGCCATCCCCCTCCCATTGGTAGAGGGTAGCCCTCAAGTCACGGCTGGCACCGGGCGGGCTTGAGATGACCAGGATCCCTTGCGGGCTGACCCGCAGGCTGGCATTGCTCAGATCCGTCACGCTCAGCAGTGGCACAAGTCCCTCAGGCCGGTGTTCCAAGACCAAGACAGAGCGCAGCAGGCTGATGCCCCCTCGCTCGGTGAGGAGCACCAACTTGGGCTGTGGGCTGGAGGTGATGTCCGTGCGCAGGTGAGCCTCCACCAACCGTCCTGGGATCGGCTCAGCTGTGTGGAGCAGACGAAAGCTATACCCCCCCTGATGCTCGAAGCTGAGAACGCGCACCACCGGCTCCACGGTGGGCTGCCGCTGAATCTGAAACACGGCCACCACATCCTGGCGAGATGGAGAGGTTAGGCTGGCCGGGAACAGGCGCAGGTTTTCACCGCGATTGCCGCGAATAAAATCCCACCAAATGGATTGATTGAATAAAGCCACAACCCCACCTCGAGCAGCGCCGCCCTCAGAAGGAACCGGCAGCAGCGGAAGCACAGGCTGGGGATAGGCAGGAACAGCAGCAACCGGTAGAGTGGCAGCCAAGGCCGCTCCCCAGGCTATTCGACCACAGGAACACAACAGCTTCCGCATATTTCCTCACTCCTCGCCCCTAAAATTCTAAAGGACTCCAAGGTTCTCCCAGTCAACCAAACAGCCGGGATACAGGGATCCCTTTTATGTCGAACGCAACCTCGATCTCACCTTGATCTCGCCTGGCAATGGGCTACCAAGTTAGGGTGAAAAGCCTGGAGCTTCCTCTGTAGCCAACAAAGTCGGCTTGGAACGACGCCCCGCCAATTTGAAAGGGATCCCCCAGGAGCAAGGGGCAGCCCCCCCCGACGGAGGGCTCTATTTTTCGGCAGCCAAAAACAATTGGGCCCGCCAAAAGCAGGCAATGGACTTGCTGTCCAAATCCATTCCCAAACGGGCCATTTCTGTAAGCTCAGAAGCAGAAAACTCCACTACGGTAATATCTTCATCCTCATCCTTATCGGGAGGGGAATCCAGCACTTCCAGCTCCCGCGCCAAATAGGCATACATAATCTCGCTGGAATAGCCGGGGCACAAATAAAATTGGCCAAGGGGATCCCAGCGATGGGCACGCAGGCCCGTTTCTTCTTCCAGCTCGCGGCGAATGGTGTCGTCGGGATGCTCCCCTGGCTCGACCGTGCCTGCCGGGAATTCGTAAAGATAGGAAGCGACCGCAAAGCGATATTGACGAATGCAGACGAACTTGCCTGCTGCAGTTACAGGCACGGCCACCACCCCGCCAGGATGGATGAGGTACTCCCGCTCTCCCTCTTTGCCGTTGGGAAAACGCAAACGCTGGCTGACGAAGGTGTATTTGTGGCCTTGATAGCGGAGGCGCTCACGAATCACCTGAGATGGGTTTTGCATGGCAAGGGATCCCGAGAGTAGAGCCGCTCTCAGCTTAATGGTTTTCGGCGCTGTTGCAACCGGGCAATCCAGAGGGATCCACACGCCCTTGGGATCCCGTGTCTGGGGTAGAGTCAGGAAAAGCACAAAGGTTGCAGGCCATGATTTACCCTCCCTTGAAGGAGTTTCTTGCCCTCACCAAGCAGGGCAACTTTATCCCGGTGTACCAGGAATGGGTGGCGGATTTGGAAACGCCGGTTTCTGCCTGGTATCGGGTTTGTGCTGGCCAGCCTTACAACTTTCTCCTGGAGTCGGTGGAGGGGGGGGAACAGGTGGCCCGCTACAGCTTCTTGGGCTGCGATCCCCTGTGGGTTTTGGAAATACGCGGGGATCAGGCCCTACAGCGATACCGCGATGGCCGACAGGAGCACCACCAAGGGGATCCCTTTGCCATCTTGGCCCGCTGCTTGCAGCCTTATGAGCCGGTGCATTTGCCGGAATTGCCCAGCAGCATCGGCGGCCTATTTGGCTACTGGGGCTACGAGCTGATTCGCTGGATTGAGCCCAAGGTGCCCATCCACCCCCTGCAGCCGGGGGATCCCCCTGATGCCGTTTTGATGCAGGTGGACAGCATCCTGCTCTTTGACCAGGTGAAGCGCAAGATCTGGGTGGTGGCCTTCGCCGATACCCGTCACCACGCTCCTGAGGAAGCCTATGCCCAAGCCTGCCGGCGGGTGGAAAAGCTGATGCAGCAGCTCAGCGCTCCTCTTTCCCTGGCCCATCTGCACCTCAACTGGAAGCCCCACCTGTCGGAAAGGACTCCGTCCCGCTGGCGCGAACAAATCCCCCCCAGCACCCTGAGCCGCCCAGCCTACTGCCAAGCCGTGGAACAGGCTAAGGACTACATCCGCGCCGGAGATATCTTCCAGGTGGTGCTCTCGCAGCGGTTTACCGTCTCCTTTGCGGGGGATCCCTTTCGCCTCTACCGCTCGTTGCGGCTGATTAACCCTTCCCCTTATATGGCGTTTTTGCAGTTTGGGGATCTCTGCCTCATCGGCTCCAGCCCAGAGGTGATGGTCAAACTCAGCCGGGTGGGAGAAGACCGCATCGCCACCGTGCGCCCCATTGCCGGCACCCGCCCCCGTGGCACCACCCCTCAGGAAGACCGGCAGCTGGAGCAAGAGCTGTTGGCAGATCCGAAAGAACGGGCCGAACATGTGATGCTGGTGGATCTGGCCCGCAACGACCTGGGACGGGTCTGCCAACTGGGATCTGTGCAGGTGGATGACCTGATGCAGATCGAGCGCTACAGCCATGTGATGCACATCGTCAGCAACGTAGTGGGGCGGCTGGATCCCCAGTACAGCGCCTGGGATCTGCTGCGGGCCACCTTCCCCGCCGGAACCGTTACGGGTGCCCCCAAAATCCGCGCCATGCAGATTATTCATGAGCTGGAAGGATGCCGCCGCGGGCCCTATGCCGGCGCCTATGGCTACTACGACTTTTCCGGCCAACTGAACACCGCCATCACCATCCGCACTCTGCTGGTTCATCAGGGCCAGGTGAGCTTGCAGGCCGGGGCAGGTATTGTGGCCGACTCGGATCCGGAGCGGGAATACCAAGAATGTCTAAACAAAGCGCGGGGCATGTTAATGGCTGTGGCCAGTTTGCAGGAGACATAGCCCATGTTGGCCCAGTTGCGCTTCAGCCCTGCGGTTCGCGTCAGCGGGACGGAGTCCTTACAGGAGCTCCAGCAGCCGGATCCAGAGACCGTAGAGCAGGCTTTTGAACTGTTTTCCACAGAGGGCTATCTGGTGTTGCCGGAGATCTTTCCCCCCGAGCTCATCGACAAGTTGCACAGCAGCTTTCTGGCCACCTACAGCCGCTACTGCACCCACGAAAACCACGCCGATGCCCTGTTAGTGGGCAATAGACGGGTGATGGTAACGGTTCGCCTGGAGGGCCCCTTCAACGATCCCCTCCTCTATGCCCATCCTCTGATCTTGCCCATCCTGAAGCGGATTTTGGGGCCGGAGTTGATCTTGAGCGGGCTGGGGGCGGTGGTCTCTCTGCCGGGATCCGCCGATCAACAAGTTCACCGGGATCTGTCTCATCTGTTTGGCGACGAGACCTTGGATGCGATCATTCCTTGCTATGCCCTGAATTTGCTCATTCCTCTGGTGGATGTCAACGAAGAGAACGGCATGACCCGTCTCTGGCCCGGCAGCCATGTAGTCTTCGATGCCCACTATACCGAGCTGGCCCAGCAGATGCCCTTTGTCGATCCGCCCCTGGCCAAGGGATCCTGCCTCCTGTTCGACTACCGCCTGATTCACCTGGGTCGGGCCAATCGCTCGCCCGCTCCCCGTCCTCTTCTCTACAACACCTACAGCCGCGCTTGGTTTCGGGATCCTGTCAACTACACTCGGCAACCTCCCCTGGTGATCCCGGCCCAAGAGAAAGAGCGGATCCCAGCGGAGCACCAAAACCTATTCGTGACGGCACAGATTGTGTAGATGGCCCGGAACTGCGAGCTGACCGAAAACTCGGCGGCTCAGGCCCCGGCATTTATGCCTAGGGATAAGCTACCGTCTCCTGATAGGATGTGAGTATCGCTCCACCCATTTATAGAAAATTTATAGAAAGGTGCAGTGCTGAAGGTGAAGTAGAAGTATCTGGGGTGTTTCCACATCCCAGTAGCTGGTGCGTTCGCCTTGGCGGCGCGAAGCGCTTTGGCGTCCCCCACGGTGCTGCGGTATAAGCCACATGCTCGGTGTAGCTCAGTCAGTGGGAGTTGTTTTGCTGGCTGAGAATGGATCCTCTGGCTTTAGCCGTGGGGAGAACGTCAACCTCTCCTCTTGTTTGAGGAATCCGGTCAGCTAGACCGCCGAGAAGCGACGCCCTCTATGTATCAGCATGAGGGTCAGGATGAAAGGCGGAAACCCTTGCTATGGTAAACACAGAGCGGTGGGGCATCCCGTTCTTAAAGCTCAGGAAATGTCCTTAACAGGAGTCACTGAGAAGCTCGTACTCTATGCATCAGCATGAGTGCGGGAGTATGTCACGATGTCTGAATGGGGGTGGTTATCCCCGTTATTGCAGTTTGATTGCGCATCCTACCATGAGCGAAAAGATCCCTCAAGATCCCTCCTTGCCGGAAGTGGCGGCTGAGATGGCCTTTGCTGCGGAGCCCAGCATAGCAGAAGGAGCTGCTTCAGAAGAAGCCGCCCCAGACTCGGATCCCGGCAAGGGATCCCCTGGCACCGGCGGGTCGAATGCGCAGCGTGTCCGTCAACTGCTGGGCATGAAAGGAGCAGAGGTGGAGTCTCGCTCCATTTGGCAGTTGCACTTGCAACTGATGAAGCCTGTCACCTGGATCCCTTTGGTGTGGGGTCTGATTCCGGGGGCGGCATCTTCCGGTCACTTCACCTGGACTTGGGAGAATGTGGCCCTAATTTTGGTGGGCATGATTCTGGCGGGCCCCCTGATGACGGGCTATACCCAAACGGTGAACGAATACTACGACCGCGAGATCGACGCCATCAACGAGCCCTACCGCCCCATTCCCTCCGGCGCTATTTCTCTGCAGCGGGTGGTTATCCAGATCTGGGTGCTGCTGATCTTGGGGTTGGGCTTGGCCTATGCCCTGGACTGGTACACCGGCCATGACTTCCCGGTGATCACCTGCATTGCCTTGGCGGGAGCCCTCATTGCCTACATCTACTCGGCGCCCCCCCTGAAGCTCAAGCGCAACGGCTGGCTGGGCAACTACGCCCTGGGCGCCAGCTACATCGCCCTGCCCTGGTGGACGGGTCACGCCTTGTTTGGCGAGCTGAACTGGACGGTCTGCATCCTGACGCTGATCTACAGCTTGGCCGGGCTGGGGATTGCCGTGGTCAACGATTTCAAAAGCATCGAAGGGGACAGGCAGTTTGGCTTGGCCTCTTTGCCGGTGATGTTTGGGGCGATGGGGGCCGCTTGGATCTCGGTGCTGATGATCGACCTATTTCAGTTCGGCATGGCCTCGTTTTTGCTGGGGGCGGGCCTAAAACGTTACGCGGCCCTTTTGGTGCTGCTGATCATCCCGCAAATAACCTTCCAAGATATGTACCTGCTGCGGGATCCTTTGAACAACGATGTGAAATACCAAGCCAGCGCGCAGCCCTTTTTGGTGTTGGGCATGTTGGTGGTCGGGCTGGCGTTGGGCCGCTCGGGGCTGTGGTAGTCGAGCCGACGGCAAAGTGCCCATCTTGGCAACAGAGGTGACGGCTTCCGCCCTGGGTTCGGCCCGACATCTGGGCCAAGATCAAGTTAAGTTGAGCCAGGGATCCATCCCCTGCAAGGATCGTTGGCGGATCCCTGGAAGCTGTTATGGCCCTGGGCCAAAGGAGATATCCAATGAAGCTGTTGTTTCCCCTCCAACTCGGCCTAAGCCTGGCTTTGCTCTTGGGGCCGCTGGCCGTCTCTCCCGCCCAAGCGCAGCGGATCGTCATCGACGGGCGGGGGATCGTGGTAGAACCCAGCACAGGTGGCTCGGTGATCCTCAATCCCGACCAGCCGGTCTTCCCTCCAATCTTGCCCTCTGCAGTTCCTTTTTCCATCGATGAAGAAGGCAAGATCGTCTCTGCCCCTGGCTACCGCTGCAGTGCGGCTACTGCTGCCGACAACTCCCCCATCATCTGTCGCTCCCAGTTCAACCGCAACGACGTGGTGGTGTATGAGCGGGACGGCCAATCCAACACCTTCTTCGTAAATGCTGACAACACAGTGATCCGGCCCTCCGGCAGTGGGCTGCGGATTTTGCCCAGCTCTGAACCGGTGACTCCCTCGGGTAGCGGCCTGCGCATCATCCTAGACTGAGGGCAGGGATCCCTTCACCTCTTGTCCAGTTGCAACCGCAGCATTTGCTCTGCATCCTAGAGAGCATGCCTCTAACCCCCAAAACCCTGAACTTTGCTGAATTTACTGAGCTTTAGGCGGTTTGGCAAAAGTCATTGAGAGGGATATAGTAGACCAAGTTTCCCCCTGATCCTTGAGTCCACCGCAACGGTTGCCGGGAAGTGAAGGGGGAAAGCGCTCGGGGGGTATTCCTCAGGGCTTTGCGGGATACCGCCTTCCTGCTCAGAGATAGGCAGGATGCGATCGCTTCTTTCCTGAACCATGTTCAGGAGAGTTCAGCGTGAATGTATCAGGTTTGGCGAAGAAATAGCCCTGGCCATACTCGCAGTTCAACAGCCTCATTGGTGCAGTCGCTGTAGGGTTTCGATCCCCTCGGCAGTGACATCCATTCCCAGGCTGCGGGCCAAGGTGATGATCAGGCAATGGTCTCGGCATTTTCTTCATTCGGCCCCCAGCGCGAGATGAAGGAGTGATCGATTTTCAGGCCATTTTTTCAGGCCATTGATGAGGTAATCCTGCAGGCCCCTGAGAGAGGAGTAGCCTGGGCCGAAGATCAAAACCCCCGCAATTGCGCCAGTTGCTCTGCCGCTAGAAACCGTAGCCTATTTTGCGGTCTAAGGAGATCTTTCGGTGCTGGGGTGGTATTGTTGCCGTCTTTCTTCCAATTCCATCAGGATCTGCTGATGACGCTGCCGGGTGATTGGGTAGAACCACACCAGCAAGATCCCGCCGATCAAAGCCACTCCCGGTAAGGGGCCAATGGCAACGCGAATGGCCAACAAAGCCGATTCCGGCTGGATGGGCAGGGCCTCTCCGGCTACCGAAGGCACAAAGCCGGCCCAATCCAGAGCTTGCCCCACGAAAAACAGTCCCAGCGCCAGGCCCACCTTTTGTAAGAAGACCATAAAAGCGTAGAAGATCCCCTCCCGCCGCTCCCCGGTTTGTAGTTCATCCAGATCGATCACATCCGGCAACATGGACCAAGGGCCGAGATAGGCCGTAGCAGAAACCCCAATGCCGGCCAACAGAGCCAGCCCAATCATGATCCCTTGCTGGCCGGGCTGGAGGAAAAACAGGCCCGCCTGCGAGATCAGCCAAAACCCCGCCCCGATAAGGTACATGGTGCGCTTGCCCAGATGGGTGCTCAGTTGGGTCCAACCGAACAGCGTCAGCACTGCGATCCCCTGTACCGCCAGTACCACCAAGGAAATCCACACCTCCGGCAGGCCCATCCAAAAGACGATGAAATAAGGGATGATTGTGGCTGTGAACTGAAACGCTAGCCAAGAACACAGGTAGATGCCGCTGACAAACAGGTAGGGGCGGTTGCTGAAGGCCACCCGCAGTTGTTGAACCAGGGGCATGGGATCCCGTTGGGATGGATACCGTTCTCGCACCCCCCAAAAGCAGATCAGCAAGGGCACAGCCGAGATCACTCCAAAACAGGCTCCCGCCAGCAGGTGGCCGGCAGCCCGATCCGGCAGCAAGTTGACCAGCAGGGGAAAGGTGACCACCGCAACCATACTGCCCCCTACAGAGAAGGCAAAGCGGAATTGGTTGAGCTGGGTGCGCTCGTCGTAATCCTGGGTCAGCTCCGCGGTCAGAGAGGCATAGGGGATATTGGCCGCCGAGTAGAAGGTATTGAACAGCAGCGACACCAGTAGGTAGTAGGCGAAAAGGGGGCCAATACGACCGGGAAAAGGGATCCACCACTGGGCCAGGAACGTGAGGCCAAAGGGGAGGGCTGCAAACAGCAGCCAGGGGCGGCGACGGCCCCAACGGGTGCGGGTGCGGTCGCTGAGAATGCCGATGATGGGATCGTTAATGGCATCCCAAAAGCGAGTGATGGCGTAGATGCTGCCGGCTAGGCCTGCCGACATGCCAACGGTATTGGTGAGAAAGGGCAGCAGGAAAAAGATGAGGATGTTGGCCGTCATGCCTGTGCCCAGATCCCCCACCCCATAGGCCAGCTTCGTCCACAAACTGAGTCGCTGTCTGGTCATCATGTCCCCCTGGAATGCCAGGATTCCAGTGTAGGGGGTAGGTGGAGATTTCTTTTTTGGGGATCCCTGGAAAAGCTGATCAAAATTCAGGGTCTTCTCCCAGTTCCCGTAGCCGCTGGGCCAGTCGTTCGGCTCGGGAGCGTTCCAATTCTGCCCGCTGCCGTTCCAATTCTGCCCGTTGCCGTTCCAATTCAGCCCGCTGCCGTTCTAGTTCAGCTCCCGTAGGCAACAATTGCCCTGTCCTATCATACCAGCGCACCCAAAAGCGTTCTCGCCCCTCGTAGGATCCCCACCACCGACCGATACTCAAGTCCAAATCGGGCAACAGAATGGGGGGATGTTCTCCAGCGCCTGAGCCGGGGAGCAGCTCATAGTGTCCGCCCTGGAGTTGATAAACATTCAGCTCATCGGTCTCTAGCTCGAAGGTGACGTAGTAGGGGATCCGCAGCCGCCTTTCGTAGAGCTGGAATTTGGCTTGTCCGGGTTTTTCTTCCCCCTGGTCGTTGCAGATGATCTCCAAGATGAGAATAGGCAAGATATTCCCTTCATCCCAAACCACATAACTTTTGCGGGCAGTGCCATCCCGCCAACGAGGAACCCCCAGCACCAGAAACAAATCTGGAACAATGACCTGCCGGGGTAGGGCGTAGTAAAGGCCCATATTGCAAGCCACAAAAAAGTCTTGCCGATCTGACCAGTGCAGCAGCAGCGGTTCCCGGAGGAGGGGGTATTGGCGGCCTTGATCCTCGTTGTCCAAGGGGGTGTCGTCTGTATCGGGCAAGTCGTGCTGGGTGGGCCAGCGATAGGGGGCGATGGTCATGGCCGGGCAGGAGCAGTATGCCTCCACTGTAGCGAATGGGTTAGGACTGCATTTGGCTCATCGCCTCCAGATCCAGCACCTTGGCCACCTGTTCCGGGGTCATCAAGTTGCGCTCTAAGACAATCTGCCGAATGGACTGGCCGGTTTCCAAAGAAGCCTTGGCCACTTCTGCAGCTTGCAAATAGCCGATGTAGGGGTTGAGGGCGGTCACCAAAGCCAGCGTCCCTTCTGCGTAGCCGCGGCAGCGCTCCGGTTTGGGGGTGATGCCTTGAATACAGCGCTCGGCAAAGACCCGCAGGCTGCTGTTCAGAATCTGCAGGCTGTGCAGGAGGTCATAGGCAATCAGGGGCATCATCACGTTGAGCTCAAATTGCCCCGCTTGGGCTGCGAGGGTGATGGCGGTATCCAGCCCAATCACCTGGAAACAGACCATGTTCAACATCTCGGCTATCACCGGGTTGTACTTGCCAGGCATGATGGAAGAGCCGGGCTGCACCGGCGGCAGTTGGATCTCCTTCAGGCCGGTCTTGGGGCCAGAATCCATCAGCCGCAGGTCGTTGGCCAGCTTGATGCCATCTTGGGCCAGGTTGCGCAGGGATCCCGACAGATGCACAAAGGGGGCCATGCTCTGCATCGCCGCCATGGGGTGGGGAGCAGGGGTGAGGGGCAACTGGGTATACTCTGCCAGCCGTTGCACCACCTTTTGCCGGTACTGGGGATGAGTGTTGAGGCCGGTGCCGACGGCGCTTCCCCCCAGCCCCAAGCTGCACAGGGCCTGGCTGGCCTCCTCAATCCAGCGACGGTGTTGGGCAAAGATGGCCGCGTAGGCGCCGAAGCTATCCCCCAGCCGCACTGGCACCGCATCCTGCAAATGGGTGCGACCGGCCTTGAGGATGCCGCGAAACTCTTGGGCCTTCTGCTCCAGCGCCGCTACCAAATTGTCCAGCGTGCCCAGAAAATCCCGTCGCACCCGCAGCAGGGCAGCCAGACGAATGGCGGTGGGGATGACATCGTTGGTGGACTGGCCGTAGTTGACATGGTCGTTGGGGCTGACCCGCTCGTAGCGGCCCTTGGGCTCCCCCAGGATCTCCAGAGCGCGGTTGGCCAGCACTTCGTTGACGTTCATGTGGTGGGAGGTGCCCGCCCCCGCCTGGTACACATCCACCACAAACTGATCCCGCAGGGATCCCTGGAGGATCTCATCCGCCGCTTGGACAATCGCCTTGGCCACCTCTGCCGGAATGCACCCCAGCTCGCCGTTGACCTCCGCCGCCGCCTTTTTAATCAGCACGCAGGCCTCCACATACTCTGGCAGGGGCTTGAGGCCGCTGATGGGAAAATTCTCCAGGGCGCGGGCGGTTTGGATGCCGTAGTACACCGACTGCGGCAGTTGCCGCTCCCCCATCGCGTCCCGCTCGCTGCGCACTTGCAGTGGGTCTGTCTCTGGAACCATGGCACAGCTCTAGCTGGCAGGTTTTTGGGAAGGTTCCTGTAGAGGTAGGGATCCCTTTTCCTGGAGAGCAGCCAACTGCTGGCTAATCCGCTCGTTGTTTTCCGCCAAGACGAGCACCATGGCCGCGCAGGCCAGATGAACTCCTGCCCGGAATTCGGCCGAGGCTTTGTACTGAGCCAGCGCCTCGCTATCTCCTTCTCGCGGGCTCAGGATCAGTTGCACCGACTTTTGGGCCAACTCTTTCAGTTCCCGTTCCGTTAAACCGAGCTGCACCACTTTTGCCCTCCCTGCTAACCGGAAAACAAGCCCCCCCCTGCCCTCTCACCGGCAGGAGCGCCACTTTGGTTATCCTACCGCGGTTGCTGCCCCAATCCAGCATCCTTCTTCCTTCCAGTGGGTCGGCGAACCCCTAGAAGAAAACAAAAAATGCCGGCTAGTATAGGTGCAGCATGCCTTGCCCTCCTGGCCGATAGACCACTTGGGGGTGCAAGTCCGTCGGCCAGCAACGGCGCAAAAGAGGCTGCTATTCTCTGAGTACTACCATCTAGGTTGTTGTTCACAGAGAGGAAAACTTGTCCGTAGAACGTCCACTTGACCGCTTGCCCCGCAAGCAGCGCGCAGAGCTGCCGGCCATCAACGAGCGCATCCGCTTCCCCAAAATCCGCCTTATCGATACCGACGGCACTCAGTTGGGGATCATGAGCCCGCGCGAAGCCCTGCGCCTGGCAGAAGAAAAAGATCTGGATTTGGTCTTGGTGAGCGAAAAGGCCGATCCGCCCGTCTGCCGCATCATGGACTACGGCAAGTTCAAGTTTGAGAAGGAGAAGAAAGAACGGGAGGCCCGCAAGAAGCAACACACTGCCGAGATCAAGGAAGTGAAGTTTCGCTACAACATCGGCGAGCACGACTACAACGTGCGCCTGCGCAGCGCCCAACAGTTCTTGGGGGATGGAGACAAGGTGAAAGCCACGGTGATGTTCCGCGGTCGTGAGGCCCAGCACGCCGAGTTGGGGGAAGAATTGCTGCACCGCTTGTTCAAAGACTTACAAGAAGTGGCGGAAATGCAGCAGCCCCCCCAAAAGGAAGGGCGAAACATCACGATGATTCTCTCTCCCAAAAAATCGGTCTGAGGAGGGATCCCACCCATGCCCCTTGCCGTTGGGGATCCGGCTCCGGAGTTCACCCTGCCCGATGCCGAGGGCAATCCCATCAGCTTGAGCCAGTTGCGGGGACAGCGGGTGGTGCTCTATTTTTACCCGCGGGACAACACCCCCGGCTGCACCCAAGAAGCCTGCGGCTTTCGGGATGCCTACGCTGACTATCAAGCCCACGGCATCGCCATCTTGGGGGTGAGCGCCGACGATGCCCGTTCCCACCAAAAATTTGCCCAGAAGCTGCAACTGCCCTTCCCCCTGTTGGTGGATGAGGGGGCCAAGGTGGCCAGGGCTTACGGGGTCTATGGGCCGAAAAAGTTCATGGGCAAAGAGTACAACGGCATTCACCGCACCACTTTTGTTATTGATCCGGAGGGGAAGATCGAGGCCGTTATCACCAAGGTCAAGGTGGAAACCCACGCAGCGGAGCTGCTCAAGCAGTTGACCGGCTCTTAGGCTTTCCGGTGGGAGTTCGGCAGACCTGCTGCTGGGCTCGTTGTTCTGGAACCTGAGCCAAGACGGGAACGAAAAGAGCAAAAAAAGATGTAAAGTGCCGGTATTGATTCCTCGTGGGCTAGGGCCGTGTCCCGACGCAGCCGTACCCTCAAGTCGATTCACGACAGCTACCAAATGTTGGGTTTGGCCGGCCAAGGGCAGTACGGGCGTGTATTCTGTGCCCGTCCCCGTCAAGGAGGAGACCTGGTGGCCCTGAAGGAGCTGCCGGCGGAGCGCTTTCCCACCCAAAATCTGCTGCGGGAGCTGCGCCATCTGCTCACCCTCAACCACCCCAACATTACCCGCTGCTACGCCCTCGAACATGCCCGCGAAGGTCGCTACCTGGTGTTGGAGTACTGCGAGGGAGGCACGCTGCGGGAGCTGATCGACCAGGTGGAACAGGGGCTGTGGCTGCCGGTCAAGCAGGTTTTGGGCTTTGTGGATCAGATTTTGGCCGGGTTGGAGCATGCCCATTGCCAGGGGGTGATCCACTGCGATGTCAAGCCCGAGAACATCCTGCTCAAGCCCACGCCCCAGGGCTGGCAACTGAAGCTGACAGACTTTGGCATTGCCCGCCACTCCCAGCCTCTTCCCGATGAGATCAGCGCCACCGGATCCCCTGCCTACATGGCTCCCGAGCGCTTCTACGGTCAGTTTAGCCCTGCCTCGGATCTCTACGCGGTGGGGATCATCCTGGTGGAGCTGCTGACGGGCCGACGGCCTTTTTCCGGATCTCCCGGCCAGTTGATGCACGCCCACCTCAACCAGCCGTTTGTCTGTCCAGAAGGGATCCCTGCCCCGCTGCGGGAGGTGCTGGAGATAGCCCTACGCAAGTTGCCCTTGCGGCGGTTCCGCACTGCTGCCCAAATGCGGTCGGCTTTGGCGGTGGTTGCCCAAGAGTGGCAAGAGCCGGCCAGTTGTTGGGTTGGCCCTCGCCTGCCCAGATGGCCGCCCCCTGGGGTACAGGTTTGGGATCTGCCGGATCTGGGCTCTGTTGACACTGGCGGGATGGAGTTCCTGGCCGAGCAAAAGTTCTGCATCTGCGAGGATCCCAGCGGCTCCAGATCCCCGCTGCTGTTGCGGGTGACCCCCCAGAGGCTGGAATGGCTGGAGCTCCAGAACCTTGCCCTGGGATCCCCTGCTTTGGCCCGTTTTTCCCTGGACGAGCCAATTCGGGCGGTGCTGCCCTTGAACACCTTCCCGGAAGCCCTGGCCTTCTCCCGAAGCAGCCTTTTGCACCTCAGCCCCAGCCGCATCCGCACCTTGCTCAGCTTTGAGGAGGATTGGCAGGCCACCTGGCTGGCAGAGCGACAGGAGCTGGTCTGGGCCACCGCCCAAGAGTTGGGGGCCGTACAATGGCAGCCGGCCACGTCGACAGGAACACAGCCTTTCCCCGATTCCCGCTGCTATTTTCGTTGGCCTTGGCAGGGATCCCTGTCCCGCTTGCTGGCCTTCTCGGAGCATCTGGTTTTGTTGACAGGTGTGGGGCAGCAGTGGGTGGAGATGAGCCTCTTGCCCTATCCCAAGGGACACCATCCCACTGTCGCGACCGGTTGGTCTCTGCAGACGGGATCCCAGCCCATTCGCTATCGCCTGCCCTTGGATCCCCAAGGGGGGGTGATCAGCTTGGGAGAACGGTTGCTCTTTGCGGCAACAGATGAGGGAAGGGAAGGCCAGCAAGGTTGCTGCCCCTATCTCCACTCGGTGCAGGTGAATCCGCTGCGGGTGCGCCGCTGGTTCTTGAAAGGGCAACCTGTCCAGATGGCCAAGGCCCCTTGGGGCGTGCTGCTGCTGTGTCGAGAGGGCGAGCAATCCACTTCCCTCTGGCTGTACAGTGAAAAAGGGGATCCCTTGGCCCAAGTAGCTGTGCCTAACGGCTCACAGGTGTTGCAGGTGGGCCAAAGAGGCAAGGTTTGGCTGCAAGTGCCCAAAGCAGAAAAGCCCCCCCAGTTCCAGCTTTGGCAATTGGATCTGAACCGCTTGCCGGTGAGCGGACAGCCTTCCCAGGTGATGCTGTGCAATCCAGCGATCTAGAGTTTCGCCAAGGACTCCGTCCCGCTGTCGCGACCGGACTCGGCCAGAACCGCTATCAGCCCTAAGATCAAGTTTGAAGATCAAGTTTGGCCAGATGCCCGGCCAGATCTGCTGGGCTGTGGACCAGGGGAGTGGTGATCTGTCCAGCCTGTTGGAGAACAAGCATGAGTCAGTATCTGCCGGAACCTGCTGCTGTGGAGGAGGATCCCAGCTTGTTGGTAGAGCGGCTGCGCCGCAAAGAGGGCCGGTGGCTGGATTGGGCCAAGGCCTGTCAAGCTTTGCAACAACAGAAAATGACCCCGCAGGCCATCTTCGAGGCAACCGGGTTTGAGCCCATTCACCAAAACCAGATCCTTGTTGCGGCCCAGGTTTACGAAGGGATGGCCAAAGCAGGAGCCAGCCCAGAAGTTCTGGGGCATTTTGCCCATAAAGGCAGCGATATCCTCTACGAGTTGCGCATTCTCTCTCCACAGGATCGGGTTCGGGTGGCGGAATTTATCTTCAGTCGCCATTTGAATGCCGCTGATGCTCATGAGATCGCCCGCGCCGTGAAAAATTATGCCCAGCTCCAACAGCTTCCGGAAGGGTTTACGGATCACCCCGGCGATGCGGTAGCCTATCAAGCCTGGAGAACGGCCCAGCAAACCCGCGATCTGCAGGAGCGAACTCGGGCTATCGGTCGAGCGTTTCAGTATGTCCACAGTGATACAGCCCGCCGACAGGTGGAGCAGCTCTTGTCCACGATTGCCACCAGCTCCCGCCCCCAACGCAGCGTTTTGCCCAAGCTGTCCGTGTTTCGCTTGGAAGAAGATCTGCCGCGACTGCTGCCGGTGGCCGGATCCCTGCCTCTTGCAACTGCCGCCTGGGAAGGGATCCCCCCCAGCGAGCCGCAAGGGCCCTTTGGCTGGGTCAACAGCCCGGCGGAGCAGACTTGGATGGCCTTGCCTGCTTGGCCGGTGATTCAAAAGGCCGGGGATCCGGTGATCCTTCAGGTGGAAAACCGGCTTTTGGGATCCCTGTTGGGCTTGCCGGTGCCCACCGGCGAAGAGCAGGATCCGGTTTTGCTGGTGGTCGATCGCGCCGCTCGGGTTTGGGAGGGAGCTCAGATGGCGGGATTTTTCCTGGTGGATCGGGCCGGATCCCTGGCGGTGGAGTGGATAGAAGACTCGCCCTCCTCTCCCCTGTTGGGCCAGGTGCTGATGGCCGTGCGTCCCCCGCGGGTTTTCGATGAGGTGCTGGCTCAGGATCCCTGGCAGTTGGAAGAATAGGCGTTGGGATCCCGCCGTTGTAGCCATTCGTGCTAGTGGTGCAGAGCACCGCGCCTGGACTCGCCCCCATGGCCTCACCCATGGCCTCAATTGAGCAAGGCCAAGTTATCCCGGTGGACGGCAGTATCAACCCCTTCGTAGCCCAGGATGCGGGGAATCTCGGCGGTTTTTTTGCCCTTAATCTGCCGCAGCTCCTCGGCGCTGTAGTTCACCAGGCCCCGCGCCACCTCCTGGCCGCTGGGATCGCACAGGCGCACGGCAGCCCCCGCCTCAAACTCCCCAGAAATGGCTGTGATCCCTGCCGGCAACAGCGAGCGCCCTTGCTCGCACACCGCTCGTACCGCCCCCTCATCCAAAGTCAAAGATCCCTCGGGGATGAGGCCGTAGGCAATCCATCGCTTGCGGGCGCTGGCGGGCTGAGGAGCCGGATCAAAGCGGGTGCCGATGGCCTCGCCGGCCAGAATTGCCGGGATCTGCTCAGGCCGTTTGCCATTGGTGATCACCACCGTTACCCCTGCAGCTGTAGCAATTTGAGCAGCGGTCAGTTTGGTGGCCATGCCGCCGGTGCCCCAGCCGCTTTTCCCCTGGGCTTCGGCCTTCACCTGTAGCGGGATCCCGGGCAACACCCGCTCAATGGGCTGGGCAGAGGGATCTCGGTTGGGGTCAGCCGAATAGAGCTTGTCCACATCGGTGAGCAGGATAAGCCACTTGGCCTGCACCATGCTGGCCACTAACGCCGAAAGCGAGTCGTTATCGCCGAATTTCAGCTCCTCCACTGCCACCGTGTCGTTTTCATTGACGATGGGAATAACCCCCATCTGCAGCAGTTGGGCAAAAGTGCGATTGGCGTTCACGTAGCGGCTGCGCTCCACCAGATCGCCGCGGGTGAGCAGCACTTGGGCAATTGGCTGGTTCAGAGCCGAGAAGAGGTCATCGTAAAGGCGGATCAACCGCCCCTGTCCCACCGCAGCCACCGCCTGCTTCTCGGCAATAGCCGTCGGTCGTTGCCGCCAGCCAAGGCGAGCACAGCCCACCCCCACCGCCCCAGAGGAGACCAAGATCACCGCATACCCCTGCCTGCGCAGGTGGGTCAGCACCTCCACCAGCGGCCCCAACACCGAAAGACGCAACAAGCCGGTCTGAGTATCTGTCAGGCTGGAGGTGCCGATCTTCACCACCACCGTCACGTCTGTTGTTGCCATCGCCGCTCTCAACCCATCCTCCCACCCCTCTATTCACCATAGCGCCACCATAGCGGAGTCAAGACGCAGCTGTATTGACCAAAAGGCGCGGCAAGCCCCGTCCTTCAGGGCGGGGAAGGATAGCGCCGATCGCGGCAGCGGGCCGGAGGCCTTTCGCGGCAGCGGGCCGGAGGCCTTTCTGGTCGGTGCCATCAACATCCTTGCTCGCGGGATACAGCTGTTGCGAGACGAAGGGCAGGACACGGCCGACGCTGCGGTCGGGATGCGGGTGGGTGAACCACCCGTGTCAGCCCGGATGGCCTGTGGATCGAACTGCACGGGCGGTCGGAAGCAGGAACCCGCCGAGACGACTGCGCAAGGAGCCATCCATGCGTAGCGTGGTAGGAATCTCCGGCCTTCAGGCCGGGGAGGATGTCAACACAGCTTGCCCTCAGGGTCAGCACAGGTGAGAATAAAAAAACAGAGAAGCCATCCTCAAGCTCATTTTTGTCTGCCTGTGAATCCTGTTCGCACCCTCTCCGCCACCAAAGCGGCCTTTTTCAGCGCCTACCCTCGCCCGATCAACGCCGTCTATCGCCGGGTGGTGGAGGAGTTGTTGGTGGAGCTGCACCTGACCACCGTCAACAGCACCTTCGTCTACGATCCGTTTTTTGCCTTGGGGCTGGTCACCCTCTACGACGGGCTGATGGAAGCCTATCACCCCCCTGAGCAGCGAGAAGCCATTTTCAACGCCCTCTGTAAGGCTCTGCACCTCAAGCCGGAGGTGTTGCGCAAGAATGCCCGCGATCTGCTGGAGTTGATGGGAAGCGGGGATCCCCGTCAAAGACTTGATCTCCTCTGTCTCAAGCCAGAGGCGGAAGATGTGGGTGGGTTGAAAGCCATTTTGGAGCGCATGACTCAGCCGCCCTACGCCTACAGCCGGGTCTTAGCTGTTGGCCTTTACACAGCCTATGAAGTTGTGGCCAAGTCCCTTTACGAAGAACCAGAAGAACGCACCCGCCGCTTTTTGGAGAATGTGGTGAGCAAGCTGCCCTTTTCAACAGAGCGGGTGAGAAAAGATCTGGAGCTCTATCGCAGCAGTTTGGATCGCATGAAGCAGGCGCGGGCTGTGGTCGAGGAGATGGTAAAAGCCGCCCGGCGTCAGCAGGAACGCCGCCAATCGGCCGCCTCTTTGCCCGAGACTTCCCTCGGCGACCCAAGCAAGCCTGGCAGCTAAACCCCGGCCCTAAGCCAGATACTGAGCCCAAGTTTCCACCACCTCGGGGGATCCATACCAGCGCCGTCCACCCCGACCGGAATGGTAGCAGTTGGGCAGAGTGAGGTTAACAGCCCCCTGCAGGTGGGCAGCCTCGATGGGGGTAATGCCATCGCCCCACAATTCCCCCTGTCCAGCCGTGAGCCAATAGCTGTTGTAGGCCAGCCAAGCCAGATAATGCTCCTGTCGCCACAGGGATCCCAGACTCAACCTCTGCCCCTGGATGACCCTGCCCGCCACGCACACATATTTGACCTCGGGCCAAAAGGCCCCCGGATAGTGGGTGTTGACAAAGTCCAAATTGCGCTTCGTCCAGCGCTCCCGGCTGGTGTGGGGGGATCCCAAGCTAATCAGCGCAGCGACCTGCTCCCGCCCCTGCCACACCTGTCCCCCATAGGGCACGGATCCCAGGTAGATGCGGGCAATCCAGCCGCCGGCGGAGTGGGCCACCAGGTTAACTCGGTCAACCCCAAACTCAGCGCAGGTCTTTTGGATGGTCTCTCGAAGGGCCCACAGGATGGGAGTGACAGGCCTTCCCCCCAGCGTGGGAAACCAACTGCGCACCTGCAACGGCACCACCCGTGCCGCATAGCCGCGGGCTTCCAGCTCTTGGCGCAGGGGCTCATACTCCGACGCACCCGCCAGATAACCGGGCAAAATCACCACAGGGGCCATACGCTAGCGGGGATACCAGAACATGCCTTTGATCCCCTCAGGGTCGGCGGTGAAGCCCAGCCGTTCGTAAAAGCTGACCACTCCCTGATCGGCAAAAAGGGTGATGTTGCTGATGTCTCGGGCGCGCAGCTCGTGGATCACCTTTTCCATCAGCCGCTTGCCCAGACCCCTACCCTGGAAATCGGGATGAACCACCACATCCCAAATGGTGGCATTGAAAGCGTGGTCGGACGTTGCCCGGGCAAAGCCGATGAGGCGACGGTAGCTGCCCCGCTGCTGCCACATCGACACCACCAAAAAGCTGTGCTGCAGGGCTTTTCTCACCTTGTGAATGGGGCGACGCGACCACCCCACCGCATCGCAGAGCTCCTCTAGCTCGTACAGATCCAAGTTGGGATCCAAGCTGAAGAGGATTGTCTCCCCTCGTACCACCACCGTTTCCTGGTGACGGTCGGCCCTAGCTGTTTGCGCCGGCTCTTTGGTTGTAGCAGCTCCTGCTGACCCGAACAGGCCCTTCCAAAAACTCATGTGAATCGCTGCCGAGTGAAAGCTCACCCCTACTTTGGGTGAGCGTGTCCTCAGTATAGCCAGGATCGGTGGCGGAATTGTTTCCAATTTCTAGGGATCCCCCCGAAGGGGGAACGGCAAGCTTGCTTCTACACGATCCGGCACTTGCAATGGTTTCCAATTTCTAGGGATCCCCCCGAAGGGGGAACAAACTCATAGTCCGCACTTTCGGTGGACGTGAGTATTGTTTCCAATTTCTAGGGATCCCCCCGAAGGGGGAACATTCCATGTTGTTGAGGTTACCTGTAAAGGTGGCCCTAAGTGTTTCCAATTTCTAGGGATCCCCCCGAAGGGGGAACGGTCGTAATTCCGTACGACCCATACTGGATCCTGGTAGAAGTTTCCAATTTCTAGGGATCCCCCCGAAGGGGGAACCGTCCAGAAGAAAGCCCAAGCTGCTTGGGGATTGATGTTTCCAATTTCTAGGGATCCCCCCGAAGGGGGAACTCGTTCTACGTTCCCGAGGCTGAAGATTAAGATCAAGTTTCCAATTTCTAGGGATCCCCCCGAAGGGGGAACAACCCGGAGAAAGTCCGGGAATTGCTAGATCGTTTAGATGTTTCCAATTTCTAGGGATCCCCCCGAAGGGGGAACTGGTTATATATTATACGACTGACTCTATACTCCTGCTGTTTCCAATTTCTAGGGATCCCCCCGAAGGGGGAACGTTAAATTGGAGTCTTTGGGAAGACTTCTCAATGAAGTGTTTCCAATTTCTAGGGATCCCCCCGAAGGGGGAACTTTCCCAGGTCGATAACACCTGGGGCTTTGCAACATTCTGTTTCCAATTTCTAGGGATCCCCCCGAAGGGGGAACTTTCCCAGGTCGATAACACCTGGGGCTTTGCAACATTCTGTTTCCAATTTCTAGGGATCCCCCCGAAGGGGGAACTTGAAATGTCCAAAACTTACAGCAAGTCCGACTTGATCAAGTTTCCAATTTCTAGGGATCCCCCCGAAGGGGGAACTCTACCGCTACGCCTATAACATTCCCGGTTCGAAGAAGTTTCCAATTTCTAGGGATCCCCCCGAAGGGGGAACCTTTAAAGGCCTGTAGAGGCATGTATAGCCCTATAGGGGTTTCCAATTTCTAGGGATCCCCCCGAAGGGGGAACACGTATTGTATAAAATCCCCCCGGTGATACGGATTATAGTTTCCAATTTCTAGGGATCCCCCCGAAGGGGGAACATCTTAAATTCACTAAGAGCGAGGAGGGAAGAATGTAAGAGTTTCCAATTTCTAGGGATCCCCCCGAAGGGGGAACATTCCAGGTAAAGTACACTATGAGACCCCGCACCTCAGTTTCCAATTTCTAGGGATCCCCCCGAAGGGGGAACTCTACTCTCAAAAGGGAGGAGTTTGCTATGGAACCTGTTTCCAATTTCTAGGGATCCCCCCGAAGGGGGAACCCACCCCTATTAAACCCAAGCAGGGCAAGGAATGCAAGACCCATTTGCGAGGGATCCGGAAAAAAGTCGGCAAAAAGAGCTGCGGCGAGGGGGTTTTGGGGCTGGAAAGCCTTGTGGCGCAAGGCATCGAGGGATCCGACGAAAGAATCGGCCTTTGCGGCTTTTGGCGGATCGCTCGCGGAGGCGTTGATACCGTTTGGGTGTTGTCTTGGAAACAAGGGTGAGTACCCGAGCCTCAACCGGAGTTTGCGGGGCTTGGCGATTGCCCAAGGCGTGCCCCCTAGCCGCGGGTGTAGCCGGCTGGGGGATGAAAGCAGATACGATGTTTTCAACTTTTCACAGTCGGAGAAATCTCATGAAAAAGTGGATTGCCTCGGCTACAACCCTACTCTGCTGTGTGCTTGTCCTGGTTCTGTTTTGGCCCCACGTTACCTCTGCCCAGAGGCAGACCCTCAATCTCTACATCTGGTCAGAATACATCGATCCCGACATCCTCACCGCCTTTGAAAAAGCCACCAATAGCCGCGTGCTGGTCAGCGTGTACGAATCCAACGAAGACATGGTGGCCAAACTGCGGGGGGGAGGCACCAGCCAGTACGACATTGTTGTTCCCACCGACTACATTGTGCCCAACATGTTGGAGCTGGGACTGCTGCAGCCTCTCAACAAAGAATTGATCCCCAACCTAAGCAACCTGGGCGAAAAATTTGTCGGCCTGCCCTTTGATCCAGAAAACACCTACACCGCCGCCTATCAGTGGGGCACCACCGGCATTGGCTACCGCAAAGACCGCCTGCCCGAAAACTTTGAACGCTCTTGGGGATTGATTTTCGACCCGCAGCAGCAGTATGGCCCCTTTGTGATGATCGACGAGATGCGCTCCATGATCGGCGCTGCTGCCGTTTACCTGGGCTTCGATATGAACACCACCGTTCGCTCCGAACTGCAGCAGATCCAGCAGCTTTTGATCGACACCAAGCGCCGCAGTGCCGGCCTAATTGGGGGCGTGGGGGGCAAAAACCAACTGGTTTCTGGAACGGCCAATGTAGCCATCGTCTACAGCGGCGATGCCCTGCAAGCTGCCGAAGAAAACCCCAACATCGGCTATTTTGTCCCCCGCGAGGGTGCCCACATTTGGCTGGATGTAATGGCCATTCCCGCCCAGGCCCCCAACCCTGAGCTGGCCAATCGCTTCATCAATTTCATCCTGGATGCTGAAGTCGGCGCTCAACTGAGCAACCACAACCGCTTCGCCACCCCCAACGCTGCAGCTCTGCCCATGATCAACCCAGAAGATCGGCAAAACCCGGCCATCTACCCTGACGAAGAGGCCCTTGCCAAACTCACCTACCTCAAAGTGCTGTCAGGGGAAGAGCTGCGCCTCATCGACGCCCTCTGGACAACCGTGAAAAGCAGCTAGGGATCCCTTGTTAGCTCTCGACATAAAACTTGACACTTTTTAATATCTGAGTCACATTAAAGATGTCACCCGTTGATGGAGCTAGAACCATGGAAAACCAAGAAGCTAAGTTTGGCTTTACCACCTTCGCCGAAAAATGGAATGGCCGTTTGGCAATGTTGGGCTTTGTGATCGGCGTTGCGACCGAGTTGCTGACCGGCCAAGGGATCCTCTCTCAAATCGGCCTGATGTAATCCCAGTAGACCCAAGACACTGCTGTAGATCTTTACAGGCCTGGCTGCGGCCAGGCTTTTGCATCGCTTCCGAATGCAACAGGCATGAAAATTTCTGCTGCATTGCTTCCTGACTCCCCTCTCTCTGGGAGAGGGGGTGGCCGCGGAAGCGGCGCCGAGCCTTTGGAATCTATCCTTCCAGATCTCGCAAGTACTGGCGGATATCACCCAAGATGCGTTCTAGGTCTTCTGGGGCCTGCAGAGCCCGTGCCCATTCTAGGTCATGACCACCTTGGGATCCCTGCTGGGCCAGCGCTACCCCCAAGTGCTCCAGCTCGCGGACCACTTGGCAAAAAGCGTTGGCTCCCACGTTGGAGCTGGCTCCTTTGAGGCGATGGGCGATCCGCCGCATTCCTTCTGCATTGCAACCGGCAATGGCTTGGCGCAGTTGCGGAAGCTGGGTTTCGCAATCTTGGATGAACACCTGCAATAGCTCTCGCTGAAACCCCCGGTCCCCGCCGGAAACCTGATCCAGATAGGCAGAGTCGATGGGATAGGGCAAGGTGGGAGAAGAGGGATCCCGGCTCTCAGCGGGGGAAGCTGGAGAGGCTGCTTCAGAAGCGGCTTGGTTGGAGGATCCCCCTGCAGACTGAGCAATCAGCTGGCTCCAGTGGTTGAGCAACCTTTGCAAATCTTCCTTCAGCACCGGCTTGCTGAGATAGTCGTCCATACCTGCCTGCAGGCAACGCTCCCTATCCTCCTGCATGGCGTTGGCCGTGATGGCAATCACCACTGTGCGGTGGCCGGATCTCCGTTCCTGTTGGCGTAGGCGGCGGGTGGCCTCGTAGCCGTCCATCACCGGCATTTGGCAATCCATGAGAATAAGGTCATATCTGACCTGCTGCAGGAGATCCAATACCTCCTGACCATTGGCCACCACATCGGCCTTGTAGCCCAAACTCTCGAGCTGGCGCAAAGCCACCTTTTGGTTGACGGGGTTATCCTCTGCCAGCAAAATGCGCAGGGAATGCTGGGGTCGGTCGGCCATAGGCGTCGTCTGAGAGAGAGGGGGGCCAATGCCCAAAAGAGAGGTGGAGAGGCCAGAAGATTTCCCCAGGGCCATGACCAGAGCTTCCTGCAGACGGCTTTGTTTTACCGGCTTAACCAAGTAGGCGGCAAAGCCGATTTCGGCAGCGCGGCGGGAGTGCTCCCCCAGTCCCAGGGAGGTCATCATCACCAGTTGCGTCTCGGCCAGTTGCGGATCTGCCTTGATCCAGCGGCCCAAGGTCTCCCCATCCACCTCTGGCATTTGCATATCCAAAACGGCCAGGGGGAAGGGTCTGCCTTCCCGAACGGCTTGGCGCAGTTTGTCCATAGCCTGATAGGCATTTTCGGCCTCTTCCACCACCATTCCCCAAGCCGTGGCCTGGCAGCGCAGGATCTTGCGATTGGTGGCATTGTCGTCCACCACCAACAGCCGCTTGCCCTGCAGATCCACCGGGACACGAGCAGAAGGCTGGGCAAGCTGCTGGACGTAGGGCTGCCGCTCCAGAGTCAGCTCGACGCTGAAGGTGCTGCCCTGTCCCTCCTGGCTTTGCAACGAGATGGTTCCTCCCATCAGTTCTGTCAGTTGTTTGCAGATGGCCAAGCCCAGTCCCGTACCTCCGTATTTGCGGGTAGTAGAGGCATCCACCTGGCTAAACGGTTGAAACAGCTTGCTCTGCGCCGCCGCCGGGATCCCGATTCCGGTATCTCTCACCGAGAGCCTGAGGTGGACATGGGTAGCGGTTTCTTGCAGCACCTCTGCTTGGATCACCACCTCCCCCTGGTGGGTAAATTTAATGGCATTGCTCACCAAGTTGTTGAGGATTTGCCGTAGTCGCGAAGCATCTCCCCGCAGGTAGCGCGGCACTTCCGGTGGCATGAGCACCGCCAGCTCCAATCCCTTGGCGTGGGCAGTGGGGGCAAACAGATCCGCCACCTCTTCCAGACACGAGCGGAGATCGAAATCCAGGATCTCCAGCTCCATTTCCCCGGCCTCCAATTTGGAGAAGTCCAGGATGTCGTTGATGAGGGTGAGCAGCGCATCGCCGCTGACGCGGATGGTCTCTACAAAGTCCCGCTGTTCTGCATTGAGGGGGGTCTCCAGCAGCAGGCCCGTCATCCCCAGTACCGCGTTCATGGGGGTGCGGATCTCGTGGCTCATGGTGGCCAAGAAGCTGCTCTTGGCCTGGGCAGCCTGCTCTGCTGCTTTGCGGGCTTGTTCCAGCTCGAGGCCGCGCTTTCTCTCCCGCTCCAAAAGGGCTGCCTGGGTGAGGGCAATGCCAATTTGGTTGGCCAACTGCGACAGCAGCTCCATCTCAAACGGCTGCCACTGACGCGGGCCAGAGCACTGGTGGGCCAGCAACAACCCCCACAACTGCTGCTCCAAAAACAGCGGCACCACCAAGTTGGCCCTGACCTGCACTTTTTGCAGCAGCTCTAGGTAACAAGGCTTCAGTCCTTCACTTTCCACATCGCTAACAACGCGAACGCGGCCCTGGCTGTAGAGCTGGGCGTACTTTTCCTGAAAACAGGGATCCTCGATCACCTCTCCTGCCAGCGAGGGGATCCCTGGCTGAGTTTTCTCGTTGGAGATGATCCCAGAACCATCCGGCTGGAAGCGGTAGACCAAGACTCGGTCGGCTTTGAGCAGAGCCTGGATCTCTGCCACTGCAGTTTCTAAAATCTCGGCAATATCCAGTGACTCGCGGATCTTGAGGCTGAGATTCGCCAGCAACTGAGCCCGGCGGTTTTGCCGCTCCAATTCTTCTGCCGCTTTCTTCTGCTCGGTAATGTTGCGGAAGATGCCCCGCGTAGCCACCATTACCCCATCTTCAAAGCGGCAGTTGACATTGCCCTCCAACCAAACAGTTTCACCAGTGGCCGTGAGGAAAGCTGTCTCTACCCTCTCCAGTTTCTCCCCTGCTAGAAGCTTCTGGAAAAGAGCCTGGCAGTGCTCTCGGCAGTCGGGATGGAGAATGTCGAAGAGGGTCATTTGATAAACTTGAGCTTCGTCATAGCCCAAGGTCTCTTTCCAAGCGCGGTTGACATATAAAAAGTGCCCTTCAGCATCCACGCTCTGGATGAGGTCGCTGGCATTTTCAAAGAGATCCCGGTAGCGCTCTTCGCTTTCTTTCAAGGCCAGCTCCGCCAGCTTGCGGTCGGTGATGTCGATGCCGGTGCCCATGACAAACTCCACCTCGCCGGCAGCGTTGATTAGGGCGGTGTTAGACCAAGAAATAAGCCGCAGTGCCCCTTGCTTGGTGCGCCAAAAATTCTCATGGCGATTCAAAAAGAGGGAATGATTGCCCTTGAGCTGTTCAAAAGCTTGCTTCACACCAGGCACATCTTCCGGCGGGATCAAACCCAAATCCCACAGCAGCCGGCCCTTGACTTCTGCCAGCGAGTAGCCAGAGAGCTGCTCAGCAGCGCGGTTGAAGCGCAGGATACGCCCTTCTGGATCCATGACCACCACCAGCGCCCCTGCCGTATCGATAACCGCGTTGGTAAAATCCCGCTCTTGCTTGAGGGATCGTTCTGCCTCTTCTCGCTCGGCAGTCTCCCGGCGGATGAGGAAGTAAACCGAGGCCAAAACCAGGTAAGTAAAAATGAGCCCGCCAAAAGCAATGAGATTGGTTCTAACCCAGGTTAACTGCAGTTCCTGATTGCGTTGCTCCAGAAGGCGATTCTCCTCCTGCTGCAGCACCCGAATCAACTCGACAATTTGCTCCATTAACCTTGGCCCTTCGCTGCTTTCTAGAGCTTCCTGAACGGCAGGTAGCCCCTCTTGCTCCCTCAGTTGCTCCAACAGCAGCTCCAGCAGCAGCTCTAGGCGCTTCAGGCGCTCTTGCTGCAGGGGGTTGTCAGCAGTGAGCTCTTTCAACAAGCGCAGATGGGTGGAGGTGGCTTCAAGGCTGGCTTGGTACTCACTGAGATAGCGAGGATTATTGGTCAGAAGATAACCATATTGACCGGCTTCGGCGGCGCGGGTTTCCGCCAGCAATCCCTCCAAGCTTTGGATTGCTTTCAGAGTGTGGGCCACTCGTTCTGTAAGCTGCGGCAGTTGAGAGGCATTCCGCTGAGCTGAGTAGGTGATCCCGCCCAAAAGCAAGGCAGCCAGGCCAAAACCGGCGGTAACTTTGAGGAGAAAGCGGTTTTTGCGGGCAGGTTTAGTATCCCCCGACTTAGGCAGCAGAGGCGTCTGAGCCAGTTCCCTCAAAGTACGGCGCAGCTCCAGTTGGGCCACCACCTGATGGGCCAGGGCTTGTAATTGCTCCAGTTGTTCTGGGGTCAGGTGCCGAGGCTGATAATCGACAACGCAAAGCGTGCCCAGGGCCTGCCCTTCTGGAGTTACCAAGGGAATGCCAGCGTAAAAGCGAATGTGGGGCTCTTGAGCGACAAACGGGTTATCGGCAAAGCGGGGATCCTGAGTGGCATCGGGCACCACCAGCGGCTCTTTAGGCGACAAGATGGCGTGGGCGCAGAAGGCCACATCCCGTGGGGTCTCCTGCACATCGACGCCGAATTTGGCTTTAAACCACTGGCGGTGTTCGTCGATAAGGCTGACCAGAGCAATGGGCGTGCCGCAGATGTGGGCAGCCAGCCGCACGAGTTCGTCAAAGCTGTTCTCAGGAGCGGTGTCCAAAATCTGATACTGCCGCAGGGCAGCCAGCCGCTGCTCTTCGTTGGGAGGGAGGGGGGCCTTAGGCATAGGTCAAACTAAGCGGAGAGGAAGGGTTCCGATCCACCGATCTCGGAGGTCGATAGTCTCAAGGTAAAAGAGGTAACCCCAGCATAACTTCCAAGCCTCTCCACCGGAAGCTACAGGGATCCCTTTCCCCAAGGTAGGATCGAGAACCAAACAGGGTTCTGCTGTGCTCTGGGGACAGCTCCGGTGCAATTTGTATTTTGGGAATATCGGGTGACACCTCTCCAAGCCCTGCGTTTCTTGTCGTTAGACTGCTAGTCATCGAACTTTATCAAACTATCTATTTATTAAGTTTTAGTTAACCCTTGCGTGGGATTGTAAGGGACTAGCTTCAGTCTCTGCACAGATTCTCAAGACAAGTGAGGTTCGTCAGCATTTGCCGGTCAATCTCCGTGGGGATTGCCGAACTAGAGCCTTTGACAAGAGGCTAACCGTGCGTGTATACTATCCTGCAGCTTAAAGTCAGTCTGAGATTGCTAAAGCATCTCTCTGTTCCTGTTACTGTCCCGCAGGGAGGCAGGTTCCGTGAAAAAAGTTCAAGAGAGCTTGGTTGCTGCCCTGACCACTGATGGAGCTTTGGGGATTGCTTTGGGAGATTGGAAGAGCGGCATGTGTCTGGGGTTCAAGGGGCCAGACACCCCTGACTTTCCAGAGCGAAACTTGGAGCTGGCAGTAGCTGGCATGACCGAGGTGATTCGGTCTAAGATGCGAGTTCTGGAGTCTGTGAACATCAAGGAGGATGTGGAGGAGATTCTTATTGTTCTCAAGACCCAGTACCACCTTGTTCGCTTGGTTAAGTCTGTGCAGGGCTTGTTCTTTTATCTTGCTATGGATCGGGAGAAGGGAAACCTAGCTCTTGCTCGCATCAAGCTAGACCAAGTTGCCGAGCAGCTAGTCATCTAGTATCACATTGGCGATAGCCAGATATTGACGCCACTCCAGTTGGGGATATTGGGCAGAGCCTAGCGGGGGGTTCTGCCTCTTTAGCTTGAGCCGCCTTGCCGAGCAGGTTCTCTTCCTTGCCTAGCTTCTTTTCTCTCCCAGTGAGGAGGGAGTTAGAATTAGAATGTACGTCGGTAAATTAAAGAATACTGCTGACTTGAAGATATGTTTGATACAATGCTGGCGAGCAAGCTGCAGGAAAGAGGGATATTTATGCCAAAGTTGGAGGAGATTCTCCTCGAGGCCCTTGCCATGGAAGGAGCGCTGGGGGTCGCTCTAGGAGATTGGAGAAGTGGTGCATGTCTGGGACTTAAGTCTGCAGGTAACCCTGATTTTCCTGAACGCAATCTACCACTTGCCATAGTCGGCAATGCAGAAGTAGTCCGTGCCAAACTCAAGGTTGCAGAGGCTCTGAACGAGCGGATACAGGAGCTCGTTTTCACTTCCCAAAAGCAGTATCACCTAATTCGCTTGGCGAATAGCCGTGGCTTGTTTATCTTCCTAGCCTTGGATAAACAAAAGGGAAACTTAGCCTTGGCCCGCATAAAGTTAGCGCAGCTTGCAGAGCAGGTGGGCCAGTTGCCGCTCACAAACCCAAGACTCATCTAGAAGCTTATTTCCTTCTCCGATGGGGTAGTCGTTGGGGCCTTCGGGATCCAGCACCAGCAAAGCAAAGTTCTCAGGGGTAGGAGCGTTCGGGGCCTAGACTCGCCAAGATGCTTGAAGGTCTGGGGTTTCTTGACCGGGAATTGCTTTATCTTTAGCTTGCTAATTCTTTGTAAATTCTTTATGAACTCTCCCTCGCTTAACGTGCTTAGCTTAAGCTAAGCTTCGGCAGGCCTTCTTAGGAAACTTTCTGTGGTGCGGGGATCATGGTGGGGGGAATTATGCAAAGAGTAGAGGAAGCGCTAGATGAGAGCTTTGCCCTTGACGGGGTATTGGGGGTAGCCCTTGGAGACTGGAGAAATGGAACCTGCCTGAGATCTAAGTTTCGTACGAACGTCACTGGTTTTTCTCAACGTGAACTAGAGTTGATAGTATCGGGTAATGCAGAGTTAATTCGAAACAAAACTAAACAATTCTCAAGAACCCAAGAAAAACTAGAAGAACTGTTTCTTGTCTATGAACAATTCTTCTGTGTCGTTCGATTAGTTAACACCATAACCGGCCTGTTCTTCTGTCTTGTTTTGGAACGACAGGAAGCCAACTTGGCTCATGCTCGCCTGAAGTTCTCTCAAATCACTTCTGCGATAGAACTTCCTGAGGTAGAAGGTTGAAACGTAAAACCAGCGCCTTGTTCATAAGTTCGATTTACTGTGAAGATCCAGTAGTGCGGAACCGGGGACTTGAACCCCGATGGCATTGCTGCCACTAGAACCTGAATCTAGCGCGTCTACCATTCCGCCAGTTCCGCGGTGATCTACAAGTGTGCCCAAAGCAGGGGATCCCTGTCAAGGCTGGCAAAAGGGATCCCTTGCCGGCGGCTCTATCTGTGCTAAGCTCTGCTGCGCACAAGATTAAAGCCGATAACGCTGACCTTGGCCGACTTTACCTTCACCTGCGAGGGCACCTGCCCCCATACCCAAGCGCGGGCAGGATACTTCGTCACCCCCCACGGTGGGATCCCAACCCCTTGCTTTATGCCGGTGGGAACTTTGGCCAACGTGAAAACCCTCACCCCGGCCCAGCTCAAGGAGACAGGTGCCCACATCATCCTCAGCAACACCTATCATCTCCACCTGCAACCTGGCGAAAGCATCATTCAAGCGGCAGGGGGGCTACACCGCTTTATGGGCTGGTCGGGCCCCATCCTTACCGATTCAGGGGGCTTCCAGGTCTTCAGCCTCAGCGCCATTCGCCAAATCAACGAGGAGGGAGTGACGTTCCGCTCTCCTCTCGATGGCCGCATCATTCACTTCACCCCAGAGCTATCCATCCAGATTCAAAACGCCCTGGGGGCCGACATCATCATGGCCTTCGACGAGTGCCCGCCCTACCCTGCCAGCCCTGAGGCGGTGGCGGCAGCAGTGCGGCGAACCACCCAATGGCTGAAGCGCTGCGTGGAAGCCCATCGCCGCTCGGATCAGGCTTTGTTTGGCATTGTGCAGGGGGGAGTTTACCCGGAGCTGCGCCGACAAGCAGCGGAGGCAGTCTGTCGGCTGGATCTGCCGGGCTATGCCATTGGCGGGGTGAGTGTGGGGGAGCCGGTCGAGTTTATGCACGCCGTTGTGCGGCAAACAGCCCCTCTACTGCCGGCAGATCGCCCCCGTTATCTCATGGGGGTGGGCACCTATGCCGAGATGCGGGCTGCTGTGGCCGCCGGAGTGGATTTGTTTGACTGCGTGATCCCCACCCGCTATGCCCGCCATGGCACGGTGATCAGCCGGGGCAAACGCTGGAACATCAAAAATGCCGAGCATCGCCGCAGCCTGGATCCCATCGATCCCGATTGCCCCTGCTACACCTGCCGCCACTTTAGCCGCGCCTACTTGTGCCACCTCATCCGCGCCCAGGAGATCCTGGGCTATACCCTGCTTTCTATCCACAACATCACGGAGCTGATGCGCTACACCCAAAAGATGCGCCAGGCCATCTTGGAAGGCAAGTTTCACGAGAACTGGGATCCCTGGAGCTAAGCCGGCCGGGAGATTTGTCTGGAAGCATCTGATCCATTTTGGTAGAATAAGTACATGGGATAGTACGTGCATGTACGTGCATTTAAGCTATCCCATGTAGCCGCAGGAAGGAGTCAGATCATGGCTATCCGAACCCTCAGCAGCGTGATTGAACAGCACATCGCCGGCCTTCCGGGCTTGATTGCTGTTTTGATAGGGCGGGCCACTGATGGTACCACAGTAGCCAAAGTAACCTACGTCAGCGATTCCCAAGAGGAGCAAGCCCTAGAACGTTTGGGCACCTACGCCGGCGACCTAGTCCAGGCCAACAGTCGTCTATGCCAGCTTGTCAGCTCTGACCAAGAGGCGGACTACCTTTTGGCCGGCACTTCGGCGTTGCGGGTTGTCATCAAAGCGTTTCCCAAAAGCCCCTACTTTGTGTTACTCCTGACCCGTTCCATCACCGACCTCAGAGCCATTTCAGAGCGCATCAAAGCCATTCTGATTGACGGAAAGCCGCTACTGCCCCCTGTGCAGGACAGCACTATGTCTGTGGCTCAGGCTTTGATGGACTATGCCAAGCGCTACGCTCCGGATCCCAACTTTGTGGCTCTGCGCCTGTCTTTGAAAACGGGCCTAGACCGCAACCGCCTTGAAAAAGGCACCCTGACCCGACAGGAGCTGCGCATTCTTTACAAAGCGGTAGCAGATCTTTTGGGCCGAGAGCGTCTGCCTATTGCCATGCCGGCCTGAGTAGTTCAAAATAGCTAGCAAGCTTTGTCCAGGGGTAGTTGCTACACCTGGAAGGCTTTTTTAGGTTTACTTTAAGTTTATTTGCTCGCGCTTAAACCCTTTCATCTCGACTGCGACCGCAGGCTCGTCTCTTGAAGGCTGAGTTTGGGGGACGGGCAATCTCTTGCAATCTCAATCTCTATCTGGAGGCAAACTGGTGACCATACGTACCCTTATCAGTGTGGTTGAGCAGCACATTGCCGGTCTTCCGGGCTTGATCGCAGCTTTGGTGGGGCGAGTAACCGATGGCGTTGCAGTGGCTAGGGTTGCGTATACCAACGATGTGCAGGAGGAAATCTCTCTGGAACAGTTGGGCAACTACGCGGCTGACTTGATACAAGCCAACAATCGCCTCTGCCAGTCGGCAAGCGCTGACCAAGAGGGGGACTACCTTTTGGCAGGTACTTCGGCGTTGCGGGTTGTCATCAAAGCGTTTCCCAGAAGCCCCTACTTTGTCTTGTTTCTTACCCGCTCCACCACCGACCTTAAGGCGATTTCAGAGCGTATCAAAGCCATCCTAATTGATGGAAAACCATTGTTACCCCCCTTTCAGGACACCACCACATCCACTACTCAGGCTTTGGTGAGCTATGCCAGGCGCTACGCTCCGGATCCCAACTTTGTGGCCATGCGCCTGTCTTTGAAAACAGGTCTAGACCGCAACCGCCTTGAAAAAGGCACCCTGACCCGGCAGGAGTTGCGCATTCTCTACAAAAGGCAGTGGCCGATCTTTTGGGCCGAGAGCGTCTGCCTATTGCCATGCCGGTTTGAGTAGTCGAGAATAGCTGGCGAGGTTTGTCTGAGGGCAGTTGCTGCGCTTGTGGGATCCCCTATTGTTTATCTGAGTTCACTTGCCTATGCTTGAGCATCTACATCTCGACCGCGACCGTAAGCTCATCTCCCTGTTTGGAGAGCCGGTTATCTTCCACTGCCATCACTACAACCTATTCCTGCAGCAGACTATTGAAGATCCCGACTGGATCGATGGAGTAGGGATCCTGCGCACGGCAGCCCAGGAGATCTTTTACAGTCTTCTGTACGGAGCTTTCAAGGCTCTTGGCATTCAGGAGACCCAAGAGCGCCTGGCAGTGGCAGCTCAGATCTTCAGTTTTTTGGGATTTGGGCGGCTGGCGTTTGAGGTGACACCTTCAGGCGGGGAAGTGCAGCTGACCCATTCTCACTATGCAGAAGGTTGGCTGAGCAAGTACGGGGATCAGGTCAACCGCACACGTCCCATTGACCACTTGGCGGTGGGCTATGTGGCGGCAGCTCTGGATGCCACGTTTGGCGAGCTGGGAAGCTACGGGGCAGAAGAAACGGAGTGTATGGCCGTTACGCGCAAGGATCACTGCGTGATCCAGGCCACTCGGCTGCCGCGGCCCCAGTTGTTGACTCCCAGTCCAGGGATGGGCAAGTTGATCGAGCAGCCGCTCCAGTTCCCCCGGCCCACAACAGCAGTGGACTACGATGCGGTCAACGAAGCTCTGTGGGGCTTGCCTTTGGCCGGAGATGATCAGGGGCAGATTCGCGCCTTTAACGTGTTGCTAACGCGCATGCCTGCCAACTACTACAACCGCATTCAATATCGCTTTTTACAGGAGCTGAAGGCAGTGCAGGCTGAGCTGATGGGGGTGGGGGAAGCTCTTATCCGCGAGTCGGGGCATGTCTGTGTGTTCTACACCTTCGGCAACATCATGGAATCGGTGGAGTGGGAAACCCTGGTGGGGCCGATGCTGGAGAAGGACACGGACTGGATCCACGGCGGCTATGCGGTGGCCAGCAGTCTGGGGTGGGGTCGCTGGCAGGCTTTGGAGGTGGTGAGCGGCGAGTCTTGCCGGGTGGCCATTGACGGCAACTACGAAGCCAACTACTTTTTGGCTTCCTACCCACGGGCAGAGGATCCCGCCTGCTATTTTGCTCAAGGGGCGGTGCCGGCGATAATGAATCTGGTCTACAACGGCAACATTCAGCAGAAGCCGGTTTTGGATCAAGTCTTCTACAACCGCCTCTTCCAGCGGGGTGGGCTCTTCCACGGCCAGGAGACCAAGGCCAGAGAGAAGGGGGATCCCTGGTGCGAGTTCTACGCCGCTCGCGTCAGCGGGACGGAGTCCTTGCGGATGTAGGGATCCATGCAGGTGCGTATCCTCAGGCGGCGGGAGTGTGGAGCAGGGTGGGCCACCGACCTGCTGCTGCCGCGCTGCCTTGCCTGGTCGGAGGTAGAGGCTCTGGCCCAGGAATGGGGAGCCGCTTGTCGCTGTTTTCAAGGGCAACTGGTGTGGCTGGATCTGCCCTCAGGCCGGATTACGGCTTCGTTGCGGGTGCCCCGCCTGACGTTGCGACTCCACGATGCTAACGCTGAGGCGCGGATCCTAGATCGCTTGCAGCAGTTGGCGAAGTCTGCTGATTCCAAGGCAGAGGAGAGTTGAGGGCAAGCCTGGCGCGAACATCCTATCCTGCCATGGCAAAGAGGGCGCTCCAGTCGCGGTTGGGAACGCCGGGCTTGGCGATGATCTCAAGGATGCGATTTTGGGCGGCGGGCTGGAATAAACTTTCGACGGCCACTTGGGCTACTTTCGTGCGGGGGATGCTGCCGTCAAAGAGGGTATCCGCCTTGGACAGGACAATACCGTCGTTATTATCCTGATTTTTCAGGCCCCCCGGTCGAACGATGGTGTAGGTGAGGCCGCTTTTTTGCAGATATTCTTCCGCCCGTTTTTTCCACACCAGGATCAGCCAAAACAAGTTGAGGGGATGGAACAGCTGGGAAACACACAGGGAAGAGATTAAAACAAAGTGTTGGATCCCTTTGGCTTTGGCCACATCGACCAGGTTCTTGGTGCCTTCATAGTCGACTCGGTAGGGCTGAAAGGGATCCCAACTGGGCCTGGCCCCGGTGGCACAGAGCACCACTGTGCATCCTTCCATGCCTGTCTCCAGCGTGGCCGGATCCAGCACATCCCCCACCACCACTTCCGCTTCGGGGGGCAGAACCCGTGCGGCCAGCTCGCGGCTGCGCACCAGCGCCCGCACTCGGATGCCGCGGCCCACCAACTCTTTGACAATGCGGCGCCCGGTTTCTCCCGTAGCCCCTGCAACAAAAGCCTGCATAAGTTTCTCCTGCAAAGCTGCCTATACCCGGCGTAGCTGTTCGAGGATTTGCGGTGGCCCCATCTGCCATTATCTTCCCAAAATCGGCCTCAGGTTCCATCCTTTCCATGACAGGATGGTAGGGATCCTGCGCCCCAGTTCACCCAGTTCATCAGATGGTTGCCCAAGCTGCTCCTACCGCCTACGAGGCTCAAACCCAAGCTCTTGCCCAATCTCTGTTCGCCTCTCTTTCGGGAGAGAAGAGATCCCTGCTGGCCCAGTGGCGGGATCAACTGCGCTGGGAGGACAAGCTGCTGGCCTGGGCGATGGAGAACCCCCACTTGCGCACCCAGTTGTTCCGCTTGATTGATGTCTTGCCCAGCTTGAAAAGCAAGGCTGAGGTGGCCCGCCATTTGCAGGAGTATCTCTTGGATCCGGCAGTAGAGTTGCCGGGGATGCTGAAGAGCCTGCTCAACTTTGCAGACCCCGACTCCCTGCCAGGGCAGTTGGCTGCCACCACCCTAACCGCTGCCGTGGAAGCCTTGGCCCGTCGATACATTGCCGGAGAAACCCTGCAGCAAGTCAGCAAAACTCTGGAAGCTCTGCACCGGCAGGGTATGGCTTTCACGCTGGATTTGCTGGGGGAAGCCGTCATCACCGAAGTGGAAGCCCAATCCTATCTGGATCGCTATCTGCAGGTGATGGAGCATTTGGCAAAGATGGTCAAAACCTGGCCACAACCGCAGCCGGTGCCGCAAGTGTCGGTAAAGCTGACAGCCTTCTATTCCCAGTTCGATCCCATCGATCCCCTGGGGGCCAAAGCCAAAGTGGGGGAACGGATTCGCATCCTGTTGCGCCGGGCAGAAGCTCTGGGAGTCGGGATCCATTTCGACATGGAGCAGTACCGCTACAAATCCCTCACCCTGGCCATTTTGCAGGAGCTGCTGCTGGAGCCGGAGTTCCGAGGCCGCACCGACGTTGGCCTGACGCTGCAGGCCTACCTGCGGGATAGCTACACCGATCTGCAAAACCTGATCGCCTGGGCCGAAGAGCGGGGATCCCCGGTGACGGTGCGCTTGGTCAAGGGGGCCTACTGGGATCAAGAGACCATCCTGGCGGCGCAAAAGCACTGGCCACAGCCGGTTTACAACAGCAAGTCTGCTACCGACGCCAACTTCGAGCGCATGACCCAGCTTTTGTTGGAGCACCACACCCATCTCCGCGCTGCCATTGCCAGCCACAATGTGCGCTCTCAGGCCAAAGCCATTGCCATCGCCCAAGCGCTGGGGATCCCCCAGTCTGCTTTTGAACTGCAGGTGCTCTACGGCATGGCCGATCCCCTGGCCAAGGCCTTGGTGCAGAAGGGACAGCGGGTGCGGGTGTACTGCCCCTACGGGGAGCTGCTGCCGGGTATGGCCTACCTGATCCGGCGTTTGCTGGAAAACACCGCCAACACCTCTTTTCTGCGGCAAAGCGTTCAGGGTTACACCCCCGAGCAACTGTTGGCCCCACCGGTCTTGGAGGAGGGATCCGTTTTCCAAGCTCCTTCTCTCTCCTTTGCCGCCGCTCCCGATACGGATTTCAGCCAGCCCCAGCAGCGGGATCCCTTTTTTCAGGCATTGGACGAGATCCGGCCTCAACTGGGTCAGAGGGTTCAGCCCTGGATTGCCGGAGAATATCGCCCCACTCGACAAGCCATGCTCTCCCTCAACCCTGCGGATCCCCAACAGGTGGTGGCGGAAATTGGGTTGACCGAGCCGGAACAGGTGGAGCAAGCCTTGGCAGCGGCCCAGGCCAGCTTTCCCATCTGGAGACGCACCCCCGTTGCCGTGAGGGCGGGGATCCTGCGACGGGTGGCGGAGCAAATCGAAGCCCAGCGGGCGGAGCTGGCTGCCTGGATGGTGCTGGAGGTGGGCAAGCCCATTGCCCAGGCCGATGGGGAAGTTTCCGAGGCCATCGATTTTTGCCGCTACTACGCCCAACAGATGGAGGCTCTGGAGCGGGGACGGGAGTGCAACCTGCCCGGCGAAACCAACCATTACCACTACCAGCCCCGCGGTGTGGCGGTGGTGATCGCCCCCTGGAACTTCCCCCTCTCCATCCCCTGTGGCATGACAGCGGCGGCTTTGGTGGCCGGAAACTGCGTGCTCCTCAAACCGGCGGAGCAATCTTCGCTGATCGCCGCCAAACTGGCGGAGTTTATCCTCAAGGCCCTTGCCGAAGCTGGGATCCCGGAGGGTGTCTTTCAATTCCTGCCGGGGGTGGGCGAAGCCATTGGCCCCCTGTTGGTTCAAGACCGGCGGGTGCACCTGATTGCCTTCACCGGATCCCAGGCGGTGGGTTGCCAGATCCTCGCCCAAGCCGCGCAACTGCAGCCGGGCCAGCACCACATCAAACGGGTCATTGCCGAGATGGGGGGCAAAAACGCCATCCTCATCGACGAAAGCGCCGACCTGGATCAGGCGGTCAAAGGAGTGGTCAACTCCGCCTTTGGCTACAGTGGCCAGAAATGCTCCGCCTGCTCGCGGGTGATCGTTTTGCAGTCCATTCACGACCTGTTCTTGGGGCGGCTCATCGAGGCGGTGCGCTCTTTAAATGTGGGGGATCCAGCCCACCCCAGCACCCAAGTTGGCCCGGTCATCGATGCAGAGGCCCAAGCTCGCCTGCAACAGGCCATTCAATCGGCTAAGGCTGATGCCCGCCTCGACCTCAGCCTGCCCGTGCCGGAAAAAGGCTACTTCGTCGGCCCCACTGTGTTCAGCCAGGTGGATCCCCAGTCAGAGCTGGCGCAGCGGGAGCTGTTTGGCCCGGTTTTGGCGGTGATCTCAGCGCCGGACTTTTCTTCTGCTCTGCAGATGGCCAATGCCACCCCCTACGCCCTCACCGGCGGTCTCTACAGCCGCACCCCTTCCCACATTCAACAGGCTCGCCAGGACTTTGCCGTCGGCAACCTCTACATCAACCGCGAGATCACCGGGGCGTTGGTGGAGCGGCAGCCCTTCGGCGGCTTCAAGCTCTCCGGCGTGGGATCCAAAGCCGGTGGCCCCGACTACCTGCTGCAATTTTTAGAGCCGCGCACCGTAACCGAAAACACGCAACGGCAGGGCTTTGCTGATACATTTACGCTGAACACTGCTGAACATCACTGTTCAACTATGCAGCGATAGCATTCTGTTTGTTTCCAACCAGAATGGCGGTATCCCGC